>JBAQGP010000354.1:0-5809 GCA_049287845.1 Solirubrobacteraceae bacterium
ACCGTGGGCGGGGTGTCGGCGGGAACCAGGCCCGTGGCGATCAGCGCCAGAGCGGTGAGCGCCGCCCCGGCGAGCAGAACGTGGGTCTGCCCGCGGCGGTCGACCAGACGCCCGAGCAGCGGCGAGGCCAGCGCGCCACAGATCGCGTACGCGCTGCAGGCGACGCCCGCGACTGCGAACGAGCCGGTCAGCCGCTGGACATGGACGAGGATGGCGATGCTCAGCATCGCCAGCGGTAGACGGGCCAGGACGGAGCTGGCCAGGAGCGCCCGCCCATCGGGGGCGGCCAGGAGGGGAGCTGTGCGTTGCGTGGTCATGGGCAGCAACGTACGCCCGGATCGGACCGTCAGAAAGATCCATTTCCGTGCTGATTGAGGGGTCCATTTCGGGCCCGGGCATCGGGTGTCCATCCGGTGCGACCATTGAGGCGTATGGACCTGGCGTCTGGCTACCGCGAATATGCGCCCCCGACCCCTCTCAGACCGCTGATCGCGTGCCTATGGGTTCGCGCCTGCGCCGCCGACGACGAGGTCCGGATCATGCCCGACGGCGCGAGCGACGTCATCTGGCGCCAGGGCCACGGGACCATGATCGTGGGGCCGGACACGACTGCTCGCGCATATCCCCGCTCGGCCGGTGAGCTGCTGGTCGGCATGCGGTTCCGTCCCGGCGCGGGCGGCGGGGCGATGGGCGTGCCGCTGGATGGGCTCCGCGATCAGCAAGTTGACGCGCGCGACATCGACCCGGCTTTTGACCTCGACGGTGACCTGCCGCCGGGCACGGTGGCCGGGCGGCTGCTGCGGGCCGCCGCCGGCCGTCGTCCCGACCCGATCGTCCTTGCCGCTGCTGCTCGGGTCGCCGATGGCGCGGTCGCCGCGCTCGCGCGCGAGTACGCGATCAGCGAGCGCCAGCTGCGCCGGCGCTTCCATGCCGCGGTGGGCTACGGCCCCGGCACGCTCGCGCGGATCCTTCGCTTCCGCCGCTTTCTCGCCCTGCTCGACCGTGGCCGGGACGACCTTGCCGGGCTGGCCTTCGACGCCGGCTACGCCGACCAGTCCCACCTCACGCGGGAGAGCCGCCGCCTGGCGGGACTCAGCCCGGCGGGCGTGGTCCGGTCCCGGCGCGCCGCCTAGACGCGCACGTCCCTTTCATTCAAGACCCCGCGGGTCGGGCGCGCCATCCTTGAGACCGTGACCGTCGACCTCAGGGCCGCCCACGCCTTCATCGATACCCACGCGCGGGTGCTTGACCGCCGCCGCCACGCGCTGCACAACGGCCACGGCGACCCGGCTGCGGTCCTCGCGGCCCTGGGGGCGTATCGCAACCCCGACGGGGGTTACGGCTGGGGTCTGGAACCCGATCTGCGCAGCCCCGAGAGCCAGCCCGCTGCGGCCGGGCATGCCTTCGAGGTGTTCGCCGAGGCCGGGTCAGACGCCGGCCCCCAGGCGGTCGCCCTGTGCGACTGGCTTCAGTCGATCACCCTCGGCGACGGCGGCCTGCCCTTCGTGCGGCCGATCACGCGCCACGCCGGAGTGGCCCCGTGGTTTGTCGCTGGTGACCCGGCCGTCTCCTCGTTGCAGATCACGGCGTTCATCACCGCCGCCGGCCAAGGCGTCGCCGCGCATGACCCGGCGGTGGCCGGCCACCCCTGGCTCGAGCGGGCCACGCGGTATTGCCTGGAGACCATCGGCGCCATTGATGGGCCGCCGTTCGCCTACACCCTTGCCTTCTCCATCCGGCTCCTGGAGGCGCTCGGTGACCAGCCACCCGAGGCGGTCGCGCTGATGGACGCGTTGGCCGTCCACGTTCCCCCCGACGGCCGCGTGCCGGTCGCCGGCGGCGCGGAGGGGGAGACGCTGCGCCCGCTCGACATCACCCCGGACCCACGGGGTCGGGCACGCGCGCTGGTCGAACCCGAGCATGTCGCCGCCGACCTGGACCGTCTCGCCTGCGCCCAGCAGGATGACGGTGGCTGGACCGTCGACTACCTGCCCATCTCGCCGGCGGGTTCGCTGGAGTGGCGGGGGTACGCCACCGTCAAGGCCATCCAGACCCTGCGCCG
This sequence comes from Solirubrobacteraceae bacterium, assembly GCA_049287845.1. Lineage (GTDB taxonomy): Bacteria > Actinomycetota > Thermoleophilia > Solirubrobacterales > Solirubrobacteraceae > Palsa-465. The sequence goes on from JBAQGP010000354.1 coordinate 2,063, forward strand.
CAACGGCGTGCTCGCCGCGACCCCAACGAGCTCAGGGTGACGCCGCGGGCTCGATGTGGGTGACATCGAACCCGAAGCGCTCAGCCAGGCGGTTGGCGACAACCGAGCGGTGGCACGCCTGCGCAGTCGCCTCGACGCACAGCAGGGCGCCGACACCGTGGACGGGTAGCTGGCGGATCAGCGGCTCCAGACCGACGAGGTCGAGAATCTCGTGTGTGTACTCCCGGATGTACTCGGGAGCGAGCCGGACGCGTGAGCGTTTGCCCACGCCCTGGCGGTCGTCGTCGCGGTACTGGAGGTGGCGCAGCTCGGTGTCCGGCGCGAGCTCGGGGTGGTACTCGTAGTGAATCCGGGCCTCGGCCAGCAGCCTCTGGAGGCGCTGGGCGTTGGCCCACGCGTACCGGGCGCCACGGACGCCGCGGCGCTGGCGGATGTCGAAGACCTTGGTCACGCCGGCGTCGTCGAGGGCGGCGACAAAGCTCGACGCGTCGAACTCGTAGACGCCGATGGTGGCGATCCGGGGCATTGGCTGAGCCTGATGGTCGGTGGCGGTGGAGGTGGCGGTCGCGGTCGCGGTGCGGGGGGCTCAGTCCGAGGCCAGCGCCAGCCGGGCGAGCTGCGCGATCCCCTCGTGCGACGAGGCCACCACCAGGAACCGCTTGACGTGGCAGAACAGAGCATCGGGCACGCCGGTGACCGCCACGAGATCGGGCCCTTCCCGGCCACCCCAGGCCGCCGGCAGGTCGCGGCGATTCTCGAACGAGCCCAGCTCGCGCGGAACGGCCTCCAGGCCATAGCCCTGACGCTTCGGGTAGGTGATGTAGAGGGCGTCGGGCGCGGCCGGCACCAGGACCTGCTTCCACGGGGCGTTGACCGGCAGTTCGACGAGGCGCGGGTCGGTGGCAGCGGCGATCGCCTCCTGGACGATGCGTGCCGACCGCCGGCCCGAGGCCGCCGACAACACCTCGCGCGCGACGATTCCCTGTGCCAGGTCGACGGCCTCGTCGAAGCGCAGGCGCTCCTGCTCCGGCGTGAGGGTCTCGTCCCAGCGTGCGTTGAAGCCGCCGACGACGCCGTTGACGGTCAACGGGTATATGCCCTCGACGAGCGACTCGGTGAGCTGCTGGCCGGTGTCGTTGGCATCGACCCCCTGCACGAGGGTGGCGTCGACCGCGTCGGCGACGTCCCCGTCGCCCTCGCACACCCGGGCCCCGTACTCGCGCCAGATCAGGCCGAACGACGCGTAGCGGATCCCGTTGGTGCGCACGCCGTCGAAGTCACGCTGATGGTGGTCGAAGTCCCCGGTGGCCGGGTCGTGGTGAAAGCCCACATCGACGCGCACATCGGCGCGGTCCAGGATCTCCCGGTCGCGCGTGCGCAGCACCTCGATGGGCCCGCCAAGCAGTCTCAGCGCGGCGATGGCGAACACCTCGTCGGCGTGAAAGGAACCGTCGTGGGTGGCGATGAGCATGGCTCAGAGACTCTAGGAAGGCGCTCGCGCACGAGCTCAAGCGGCGAAACTTCGGACCGCCGGAGCTGTTCTGTGCAGTTGCCGAGTCCCTGGACCGCCAGGCCAGGGAGCGGGGAACCCAAGATGTTGGGGCGAATCCGGTGGTGATCCGCCGGTAGCGCTGAAGTCCGACAAGCGCGAGCCCGTCAGCTAACCCCGCAGGCACCAGGCCAGTCAGGTGAATGTCGATCAATGCGGGGTTTGCGCGTGTCCGAAACCAGAATCTGCTCTGTTGTCGTCGCCGCCGTCGCAGAGGGCGGCGCCCGGTCCAGACGGGCGCTCCGGGTGCTCGCGGCGCTGGTGGTGCTGGTGGCGCTGACGGTCGCGCTCACCCCGGCCCTGTCCCGAGCCGCCGGGGTGGGCGGAACACCGTTTCCGCGGGTCCTGCGGGTCGGCGATCACGGGCGCGACGTCAGCAGGTTGCAGCGGTGGCTCACGAGGGTGGGGATCGCCACGCGGTCCGACGGTCAGTTCGGGCCGGGCACCAGGGCCTCGGTGGAGCGCTTTCAGGTCACCGCCCACCTGCGCCCACCGAGCGGCACCGTCGGGACCCGCACCGCACGGACGCTGCAGAGATGGGTGACACACGGCACGAGCGCCGCCACCGGCTCGCGCGCCCAGGCGACGCCTCGGACCGTTGCAGGCGGCACGGCGACGCTGGTCAACGGCCTCGCGGTCGCGCCCGCCACTGCCCCCGCCGCGGTCAGGCGGGTGATCGCCGCGGCCAACTCGATCGCGACGACGCCCTACCAGTACGCGGGCGGTCACGGGAGCTGGAGCTCTTCGGGCTATGACTGCTCGGGGTCGGTGGGTTTCGCCCTGCACGGCGGCGGGTTGCTGTCCCAGACCGAGGACTCGGGCCAGATGGAGAGCTACGGCGCCGGCGGTGCGGGCCAGTGGATCACGCTGTATGCCAATGCCGGCCACGTCTACGCGAGCATCGCCGGGCTGTGGTTCGACACTGCCGCACAGACCTCGGACAACGGCCAGGACCGATGGTCGACGCGCCGGGTGTCGCCGGACGGCGGGTTCGTCGTGCGTCACCCCAGGGGCTACTGAGCCCGCCCTGAGCCAGTCGGCAGCCGAGCAGGCCCCGGCCGGATACGGCGACGATCACGCCGGCAGCCCTCCGGTCGTGCTGCGAATGGCAGCGGGTCAGCGGCCAGTCGGGCGGACACGCCAGAATCGGGGGGAGCATGCTGTCGATCGCCGACATGCCGATTCCGGTCCGCAACCTCGCGCTGGCGCTGCGCCCGGAGCGAGACCTCGACGATGCCCTGCAGGAGGTCCGCGTGTGGGCCGCGGCGCACGGCGTGGCTCTCACCGGCCTGGCGGGCGACGCGCGGCTGCCCGACGGAGTCGATCACCGGCCGGAGGCGTCGCTGGCCGAGGGCTGCGACGTCGTGCTGGCGCTCGGCGGGGACGGCACCATGCTGGGCGCGCTGCGCATCGCCGCGCCTCACGGAGTCCCGGTGCTCGGGGTCAACCTGGGGACGCTGGGCTACCTCACCGAGATCGATGCCGCGCACCTGGGGGGCGCCCTCGCCGCCCTGGAGCGCGGGGCGTACACGATCGAGCGCCGCAGCGGGCTCGCGCTCGCCGCCCGGGAGGACATGGCGGACCAGGTCGCCTACAACGACGTCGTGCTCACCCGCGTCCCGGGCCGTGGACAAGCGGCGCTCGCGTTGCGCATCGATGGCGAGCTCCTGGTGCGCTACGCCAGCGACGGGGTCATCGCGGCCACCCCCCAGGGATCCACGGCCTACGCCTTTGCCGCGGGAGGGCCGCTGGTGTCCCCGCGCGCCCACGGCATGATCGTCGTGCCCGACGCTCCGGCGGGTCTCTTCAACCGCGCGGTCGTGCTGGCGGAAGGCGAGAGCCTCGGGATCGAGATCCTCTCCTCGAGCGCGCCGGTCTCGATCGAGCGCGACGGCCAGTTACTGGGACACGCCGAGCCGGGCGCCCGCGTCGAGATCCTGGCGCGGCCCGATGCCGCGCGGGTCGTGCGCGTGCACCCCGGCGGGTTCGCCGAGCGCGCGCGGCGCAAGCTCGGGATCACCGATCCCGCGGTCCTCGCGGACTACGACCTGGCCGGTCATGAGCGGTAGCGACACATCCCCAGGCAGGTAGCTGGAGGGCGACGAGTGGGACCAGCCAGCTGCGCGAATCGCCCCGGCCTGTTTTTTTCGTCGCGGGGTTGACAGGCCGCTCCGGCGACCTATTTCACACAGCAGAGT
>JBAQGP010000355.1:0-2006 GCA_049287845.1 Solirubrobacteraceae bacterium
TCGCCACTCCCAACGACGCGCACGTTCCACTGGCGACGGCCGCGATCGAGCACGGCCTGCCCGTGGTGGTGGACAAGCCGCTGGCGGTGACGGCTGCCCGTGCCGAGCAGCTCGTCCTCGGTGCCCAGCGCGCCGGCGTGCTGCTGACGGTGTTCCAGAACCGCCGCTGGGACTCCGATCACCTGACGCTCCTGCGCCTGCTGCATGGTGGCCACCTGGGCGACATCATCCGCTACGAGTCACGGTTCGAGCGCTGGCGCCCGTCGCCCAAGCCGGGCTCGTGGCGGGAGTCGCTGTCGCCCGGGCGGGGTGGCGGGCTCCTGCTGGACCTCGGCAGCCATCTCGTCGATCAGGCGCTCACCCTGTTCGGCGCCGTCACCCACGTCTACGCCGAGATCGACGCCCGCCGCGGCCTGCCGGCCGACGACGACGTCTTCATCGTCCTGCGCCACGCCTCGGGAACGATCAGCCACCTGCGCGCCTCAGCGGTCACCGCCGCGCCGGGTCCGCGGTTACGGGTGCTCGGTTCCGAGGCCGCCTTCGTGCTCACCCGTCTGGACTCCCAGGAGGACCGGCTTCGCGCCGGGGAGCGACCGGACACCGCCCCGGACTGGGGCGTCGAGCCCGAGGCCCATCGTGGACGCCTGGTCACCGGCGACGCCAGCGTGCCGGTGCCCGGCGAGCGCGGCGACTGGGCCCGGTTCTACACGCTGCTGACGACGGCGCTGCGCGAGGGTGGTCCGCCGCCGGTCGATCCGGCCGACGCGGTCGCGGCGTTGCGCGTGCTCGATCAGGCACGCCAGAGCGCCGCCACCCAGACGACGGTCAGCGTGGCGTGAGGACCATCACCGGGATGGTCCGCCCCGCCTTGGCCTGATACTCGGCGAACTGCGGCGAGCGCGCGACCTGAGCGTTGTACAGCCGTTCGCGCTCCTCGCCCTCGGCCTCGCCGGCCCGGACTTCGAGCGTGTCGGTCCCGACCTCGATCGTGGTCTCGGGACTGGCCTTGAGGTTGTGGTACCAGCCGGGATTCTCCGGCGCCCCGGCCTTGGAGGCGAAGATGACGTAGCGATCGCCGTCGGGCAGATAGGCCAGCGGGTTGGTGTAGGCGGTGCCCGACTTGGCGCCGGTGTGATGGAGGAGCAGGAGCGTCATGTTCTGAAACATCCCGCCGACGCGCCCGTCGTTGGCGCGGAACTCGTCGATGATCTTGGCGTTGAAATCGGCTGGCGACGTCGACATACGGGGCTCCCGACGGTGATGGAGGCGGCCCTGCGAGTCTATGCCGCCGCCGCGGGCCTGGCAGGATGAGCACCATGAAGATCCGGTTTGCCGTGGCTCCGCAGACGGCCTCGCTCACCGCGCAGACCATGCTCGAGTTCGCCGAGGCGCTCGAGCGCAGCCGCTTCGACGGCATCTGGCTCTCCGACCTCCCGTTAGCCCCCGTGCTCGACCCACTGCTCGGCCTGGCGCTGGCCGCCGGGCGGACCCAGCGGCTGCGCCTCGGGGCCAACGTCGTGCCGCTCGGGCGCAACCCGTTTCTGCTGGCCAAGGAACTGGCGCAACTGGACCAGCTGTCCGGCGGCCGCCTGCTGTTGAGCTTCGTCACGGGACTGGGCCAGCCGGGCGAGCGCGAGGCGCTCGGCCTCAACGGAGCGACGCGCGGGGCGGTGCTCGAGGAGGTGCTCGGGCTCGCGCGCGCATGGTGGGCCGGCGAGACAGTCACCCATCGCTCGGAGCGCTGGTCGTTCAGCGAGCTGGTCAGCCCGGGCCGCCCGATCCAGGATCCGCTGGAGGTGTGGCTGGGCGGACGCGGGCCACAGGCCCTTGACCGTGTGGGGCGGGTGGCCGACGGCTGGCTGGGCGCGCAGCTCACCCCGGCCGAGACCGACGTCGCCCGCACCCGCATCCTCCAGGCCGCCGACCGCGCGGAGCGCGAGATCGACCCCGAGCACTTTGGCCTGAGCATCGCCTACACCCGCGACGAGCCGCCCGCGGAGGTGCTG
>JBAQGP010000356.1:0-7494 GCA_049287845.1 Solirubrobacteraceae bacterium
GTGAAGATCTCGGTGGTGAACGTCTGATAGCCGAGGATCTCGAACGCGCCGTACTCCGAGATGATGGTGAGCACCACGAGCACACAGCCGCCGAGGATCGCGGTGCGCACGAGCGGCAGGGTGACGCGCAGGAAGGTGAAGGTGCGCCCCACGCCGAGGCTGAGCGCCACCTCCTCCATGCTGGGATCGGCGCGCCGCAACGCCGCCGCGACCGGCAGGTACACCAGTGGGTAGGTGCCGAGCGTCATCACGATGCTCGCGCCCACCAAGGGAGCCAGCCGAGGGGCGAAGGAGTGCCAGGCGTAGCCGACGACGAAGTCGGGGATCGCCACCGGCAGCACCAGCAGCACCGTCCACAGCCGCCGCCCCGGAAGTGCGGTGCGCTCGGTCAGCCACGCCATGGCCGTGCCGATGACCGCCGCCAGGACGGACACGACGACGGCCAGCACGACGGTGTGGCGCAGCAGCATGACCGAGCGCGAGCGAAACAGCGTGCGGTGGATTTCGCCCCAGCCGGCGCTGTGGGCATCGATCGCCACCAGCACCAGCGGCGAGAGCAGCGCGAGCGCGATGACCCCCGCGACGACCAGCAGCGGAACCTCCCGGGGGGGCCGGCGCCGGCGGGTCATCCACGCGCCCGCCCTGGGTCGCGCCAGCGTCGCCATGCTCAGATCAGCCCTGCCTGACGCAGCAGGTCACGGGCGTCGGTGCCGGCGCCGATCTCAGCCGCCGTGATGGGGTTGGGCGCCAACGTGCGCACTGGGGGCAGCGCGGGATTCGGAGCCACGCCACTGACCAACGGGTACTCGTAGCTGGCGCTGTGGGCGATCACGTTCTGCCCGGCGGTGCTGACCAGGAACGCCAGGAACTTCTGCGCCGCCGCCGGATGCGGTGCGGACTTCAGCGCACCCGCAGCCGAGATGTCCTCGACGAACCCGGGGTCGCGGGGGCGAAACCAGGCCAGCTTGGCGTGGAAGGATCCGGCGCCGGCCTGCGAGCGGATGCGGAAGAAGTAGTAGTGGTTGATGAGGCCCATGTCGGCGGAGCCCGTGTTGATGTCACCGACGAGCGTCTCGTTGTCGGGCGTGTGGTCGTCAGAGCCGGCGTTGGCCTTCACTCCCTCGAGCCAGGTGAGCGCCGCCTGGCGCCCGCGGGCGCGGATGATCGAGCTGATGATCGGCCAGAAGTCGGTCTCGGCGGGGGCCAGCTCCAGCTCGCCCCTGTAGCGCGGGTCGGCCAGCTCGATCACGCTGGTGGGCAGTTGGGACGCCGAGATCTTGTCGGGGTCATAGACGAGCGCGCTGAAGCGTCCCGACACGCCCAGCCACTTGCCGGTGGCGGCGTTGTCACGCCTCGGCACGCGGGCCAGCGTGGTTGCGTCGACGTGGGCGAGCAGGCCCCGGTCGGCGAGCTGCTCGAGCCAGTTGGAGTTCTCGGTGTAGAAGACGTCGGCGGGGGAGCGGCTGCCCTCCTGCTCCAGCTGCGCGCTCAGCACATCCTCGTCACCGTTCTTGAGGAGCACCTCGATGCCGGTCTGCTTGGTGAACGCGGCCACGATCGCCGCCGTCGTCTCCGGGTGCTGGGCGCTGTAGATGACCAGTGTGCCCTTTCCGCCCGACCCCGAAGCGCCTCCACAGCCGGTGAGCGCGACACACGCGACGGCGGCCATCAGCCCCGTGCAGAGCGCGCGTCCCCACGCGGGGCGTCTCCGCCGGACCGCCAAGCGCCTACACAGCTGCAATCGGGGTGCTCCTTGTCGTCAGGGAGAGGCGGCCCTTCGGGACGCGGCGAACTCAGGTCTTAGGTGACCCTAATTAGGGTACCCTAAGTCAAGCGACGATGCGTCCGCTCGCTCGGCCGTCTCAGCCTTCTGGGGTACTCCCCGGCTGTCTCGGCGTTCAGCCGTCCAGCGCTTCAGCCGTTCAGCCGTTCAGCGGTTCTCGGTGGCCGCGTGCAGGCGCGGCCGGATGTCGGCGCACTCGGCGCACACGCTCTCCGGGACGATTCCCGCGCGCATGAGCAGTCCGAAGACCTTGCAGCCGACGCAGTAGCCGGCGAGCGACTCCAGCCCGGCCGCGGGCAGGAACAGGATCAGGACCACGTCAGCCGCGGTGTGGTCGCCCGCGATGAGGGCGAGCACGAGCGCCGCGCTGGACATCACCGCGCCCATGAGCTGGGCGAACCGCTTGGGTGGTCCGGGCACGGGCCGGCGCTCACCCAGTCGGGGGGCGATCACGTTCTGGGCCGTCCACCCCAGCGGGCTGAGGGTGGGCCCGGTGAGCACGCGCGCCCAGAACCCGTAGGCCAGCGGAACGAGCAGCCAGTACCAGCCGGTGAAGAGGATGACCACCACCGTGACGAGCACCACGCCTGCGACGGCGCGTGCCGCCTTCTCGTTGACCGGGTTGGGAAAGGAGAACAGCTCCCGCACGTGTCGCTGAGTCTATCCAACTGGGTTGGTGATCTTTGGCGCGGCCGGGCGCGAAGCTGGCATGGTTAACCCCATGCCCTACGGTGCGTGTGAGCGGGTCGGCCATGGAGGTGCCAGCGCTCTGGCGCCGGCCAACACGCTTGCCTCCTTCGATGCCGCGCTCGAGGTCGGCGTCGACATGGTGGAGTTCGACGTCCGCGAATGGCGTGGCGAGCTGGTCCTGGCCCACACCGTGCTGCACGCGCGCTGCGGGGGCACCGTCCGTCTCCACGACGCGCTGTGCCACCTCGCCGGGCGGCGTTTCGCCGACGTCGGCCTCAACGTGGACGTCAAGCACCTCGGCTGCGAGGCGGCGCTGCTTGATGGGCTGCACCGCACGCGCCTGCTCGACCGATCGCTGCTGTCCTCGCAGGTGCCGGCGGTTCTGGACCGGCTGCGCGAGCGCGAGCCACGAGCGCGGCTGGGCATCTCGGTCGGCGGCCGGATGGCCCGCGTCAGCCGCCGCTGGGGAGACTGGCGAGCCCAGGTGCTCAGCGGCCTGGCCTCGCGCCGGTGGGAGGCGCTCATGGCTCAGCACCGCCTGGTCGACGCGGCGCTGCTCGAGCACGTCGCCGCGCGCGACGGCCGCCTCTACGCCTGGACGGTCAACGAGCGCGCCGCCATCCAGTCGCTGCGCGGGCTCGGCGTCCACGGCATTACCACCGCGGACCCGCGGCTGTTCGGCACGGGCTCCCGGACCGCGTGGCCATGAGCGCGATCACGCCCTCGCAGGCCGCGGCGCTGGCGCTCGCCCTGCCCGAGGTGGTGCAGGCCGACCACCACGGGCGCCCCTCATTCCGCGTCAACGCGAAGATCTTCGCCACCCTCCCCGACGCCACCCACATGAACGTCATGCTCGACGAGCCCGGGATCCTCACCGCGGTGCAGTCACACCGGGACGCGTGCGCGGAGCGCTGGTGGGGCAAGCGGCTGGCTGCGGTCACGGTCGACCTCGAGCAGGCGAGCGCCGAGCTGCTGTCCGAGCTGCTCGCCGACGCCTGGGAGGGCAAGGCGCCGGCCCGGCTCGCGCGCCCGGCGCCCAAGCGCTCAGCTGACCACTGACCGCGCGAAGACCCGGATCGAGATGGCGGTCAGCGCCGCGGCGAAGAGGGCGACCACGCCCAGGCTCAGCCACGCCTCGGTGGTGACGTTGCTCATGCCCCAGATGTCATGCAGACCCCGCCCGGAAGGATCGATGAACCCGTATCGCAGCAGCGCGAGCGCGTGGGTGAGCGGCAGGGCCTTCGCGATATCGGCCAGGACGGCCGGCATGGCGCCGATGGGGAAGAGGGCCCCGGCGAAGAAGAACGGCAGGATGGCGAGCACCGGCGTCGCCCCGACGTAGTCCTCCTCCTTGGTCACGCGGCTGGCCACGGTCTCGGCCAGCCCGTACATGAACACCGTGAACAGCACGGCAGCGCCGAGGAACCAGGCGACGCCGGCGGCCGTGACGTGGAACACACCACCGCGCAGCGCCGACAGGCCCACCACCACCAGCGCCTGGAACGCCGACAGCACCATGGCGACGACGAGGTTGCCCAGCACCAGGTAGGCGCGGGGGATGGGGGCGGCGAGAAGCTCGCGTTGGGCTCCGCTATGGCGGTCCACCAGCACGCTCAGTCCGGCGAACACGCAGCTGAGGGGGATGACCAGGCCGACGGCGCCGGTTCCGACGTAGGAGGTGTAGTCGATGTGGGAGTGAAGGCCCCCGGTGGCCTTCTTGAGGGCGGGAGCGAGGATGAGCGCGAGGAGCGCCGGCCCGAGCAGCGGCACGGCGATCTGGCGCGGCGTGCGCGAGGTCAGCATGGCGCGCCGCCTGGCGAGCGTCAGCAGCGCGCTCGCCCGGCGCGTGCGCGGTGGGGGCGCGAGCGCGACGGCGGCAGGTGGGGCGATGGTGGTGGATGACATTCGGGGCTCCTGTGTGCGTGGTGGGTCAGTCCACTCCGGCGAGCTGCGCGCCGGTGCGGTTGAGGTAGACGTCGTCAAGGGTGGGAACGCGAGTGGCGATCTCCGAGAGATGCAGCCGGTCGGCGTCGACGACGGCGAGCGCGTCGGACGCGCCGCGGTCGTGCAAGGGCACGGTGATCCGCGCGCCGACAGCGAAGGCATCGCGACCGGCGACGCCGGCAGCCCGCAGCTCCGCCAGCGCGGCCTGGGGATCGCCGCCCACGCGGAACTCGAGGATCTCGTTGCCCATCCCGGCGAGCAGCGCGCGTGGGGAATCGAGCGCCACGATCTGACCGAGGTGGATGATGGCCACGCGATCACACAGCCGCTCGGCCTCGTCCAGGTAGTGCGTGGTCACGAGGATCGTCATCTCCTCGCGGGCCCGCAGCCCGGCGATGACGTCCAGCAGCTCATGGCGGATGCGCGGGTCCAGTCCCACCGTTGGCTCGTCCAGGAACAGGACGCGTGGCGTGGACACGAGCGCGCGAGCGATCTCGAGCCGCCGCCGCTGGCCGCCGCTGAAGCTCGATACGGGCCGGTCGATGAGCTCTCCCAGCCCCACGACATCGACCAGGTCGCCGATGCGGCGCCGGGCCTGGGGTGCTGCGACGCCCCACAGGCGCGCGTGGAGGTCGAGGTTCTCCCGCCCGCTCAGCGAGCCGTCCACGACGCTGTCCTGGAAGACGACGCTCGACACTCCGCGCGCCGGCAACGGTTGCCGGACCACGTCGAACCCGGCCAGGCGGGCGCGGCCGGCGGTGGGGATGACCGTGGTGGTGAGCATCCCGATCGTCGTCGACTTGCCGGCGCCGTTGGGCCCGAGCAGGCCGAACACCTCGCCCGCGGCCACCGTGAAGTCGATGCCCTTCACCGCCTCCACGCCCCCCGGATAGGTCTTGCGCAGGTCCTCGACCTCCACGGCTGGGACCATCGCGCCGTTCGTCGACGCCTCAGACATCGTCGGTCTCCGGTGAATGTCCTCCGGCGAGTATGTGCACGGTGATCTCCTTGTGATCTGGGTCATGAGGCGGCCCGCTTCAGCGACGCTGTCGCCCCTCTACATCCGTAACGAGACGATAGTGTAACGATACAAGACAGACACGTAATATTACGTTTCGGTTACGACGGCCCGGGACCGCGCGCTCGCGTTCCGCCCGGGGCGGGGTCTGGGAGACTTGCCGGCGTGCCCGCGCCCAACCCACCTGCCGACGAGCCCGATGCCGCGGTCCGCGCCCGGGGCGCCGGACGGCCGTTGGATGAGGCGGTCGACGCCGCGATCCTCAACGCCGCGTGGCGGCTGCTGCTGGAGGAGGGCTACGCCAGGCTCTCCATCGCGGGCGTCGCGCAGGCGGCCAAGGTGGGGCGGCCCGCCATCTACCGCCGCTACAAGGACAAGTCCGAGCTGGTCGCCGCGGTCATCGCCGACAAGGTCGCCAACGTCCCGCCCATCGACACCGGCAATGCGCGCGACGACCTCGTCGCCCATCTCGAGCTGGCCCGCAAGCGGTTCACGGTCACCCTGGCCGGGACCCTCATCGTCGAGGAGCGCAGCCACCCCGAGTTGCTCGAGCAGTTTCGCCAGGAGATGATCGTCCCGCGGAGCGACTCGATCGCCGAGGCGCTGCAGCGGGGCAAGCAGCGCGGCGAGGTTCGCGCCGACCTGGACTCCCACATCGCCTCACACGCGCTGATGGGCAGCTTCATCTTCTCCTACCTCGCCGGCGGACGGCCGCCGAAGGGGTGGAGCGAGCGAGTCGTGGACACGCTCTGGCCGGCCTTCGCGGCCTGAGGCCGGCCGCTGTCGGGCCGGTGGTTTCCGCGCGCGTCGCAGGGTATGCATCCGGCGACACTGAGGTGGCGCTCGAGCGACCACCGCACCAACCGAAGGAGGCGACGTGAGCGGAGACGGTGGGTGGCGGACCCTGTCTGACGGCAACTCGATCCCCACCGTCGGCCTCGGGGTGTGGCAGGTTCAGCACGGCTCCGACTGTGAGAGCGCGGTGCGCTGGGCACTCGAGGCGGGCTACCGGCACATCGACACCGCGCAGGCCTACGGCAACGAGGCGAGCGTCGGTCGTGCGCTGCGCGATAGCGGCGTCCCGCGTGATGAGGTCTTCATCACCACGAAGTTCCATCCCGCGCGCACCGACCCGGCGGCCGAGGCGCAGAAGAGCCTCGAGCGGCTCGGCATCGAGCAGATCGACCTCTACATCATCCACTGGCCCCAGAAGGGTCCCACGTGGGCGTGGCCGGGGATGGAGTCCGCCCGCGAGCGCGGCTACGCGCGCTCGATCGGCGTGTCGAACTTCAGCGTCGCCGAGCTCGAGCAGGTGATCGGCGTCGCGAACACACCGCCCGTCGTCAACCAGATCCAGTTCAGCCCGTTCGAATACCGCCGCGAGCTGCTCGAGGCGTGCACGAGCCGGGGCGTCGCGGTCGAGGCCTACAGTCCCCTGGGGACGGGCCGGCACCTCGACGACCCGACGGTCGCCCAGGTCGCTGAGCGCGTGGGCCGGACCGCGGCCCAGGTCCTCATCCGGTGGTGCCTGCAGCGCGACACGATCGTGTTGCCCAAGTCCACCCACCAGGAGCGCATCCAGGCCAACTTCGAGGTCTTTGACTTCTCGCTCTCAGAGGAGGACATGGCGCTGCTCGACGACCTGGACCAGAGCCACGGGACCGACCAGGCGCGCGAGCGCAAGTGGTGGTGACGCGCGGGGGGCCTGACGCGCTCGAGGCGTGACTCGCTCACCGTCAGTCTGGGTCGGTCGTCACTCGTCCACGGCGGTCAGGTCGAGCCGGCGCAGGCGATCGGGGTCGGCCAGGATGTCCATCTCGACGATCCGCCCGCCTCGCACCGTGATCGCGCCGACCGAGAACGGTTGACCGTCGCGGTAGGCCACCATGCCGAGCGCGCCATTGACCAGCACGGGCCGGTTGAGGAGCTGCAGCCGGGCGTAGGTGAGTGCGCGGCTGGCCACCTCGACGGCGCCGCGGACCTCGACCGTCGCGCCCGGCAGGACAGGACCGGAGTCGGCCCGCAGCACGACGTCGGGATCCAGGATGGCGACGAGCGC
>JBAQGP010000357.1:0-9636 GCA_049287845.1 Solirubrobacteraceae bacterium
GGGGAAAGCTGATTGACGAGCGACTCGAACAGCCGGCGGGTCAGGCTCCAGTCGATCTCGGACAGACGCCGCTCCTTGGGCTGGCGCTCCGGCGAGCCGCCCAGCAGCGCCTCGAGGCCGGCCAGGACGAACGGCTGCTCGGCGGTCAGGAGCATGCGGGTGCCGATCGGCGCCACGTCGAGGATCAGCGAGAGCGAGTTCGGCGGCAGTTGCGCCTGCGCCGCCGCCCAGGTGAGCTGCACCGTGTTGAGGAGCTCGAGCTCCACCGGGACGCGCAGCTCCGTCGACAGCCGTGTGTTGGCTGTCTGGCAGAACGTCTCGGTGGCGCGCATGATCCGGCGCGCCTGGTCGGCGGTGAACTTGGTCGGCCTGCTGAAGTCGACCGTGCGCAGCCGGTGGCCGCGCCGAGAGGGCTTCTGCGCGGCGCCGGCGTCGGGCAGCTGGCCCTGCTTGGCGGCATCGACGAGCGCGGCGATCTTGTCGGGGGTGAGGAGCTCGCTCATCGCGTCGCCCCCACTACGCCCGCGGCCCGCGGCCCGCGGCCCTCCAGCAGCGTTTCGGGTGGCTGGCCCGCCGAGCGCACGATGACCAGCAGGTCGCCCACGGAGATCTTCACCGTACGGCCGGTGTTGCCGCCGGTCTCAGCCGCCTTGATCGTGATTCGGGCCTTGCCCAGGGCGGCGCGAACGGCCGCCTCGTTGCGTGAGCCGATGTCCAACCCGCCGTTCATCTCAAACATCCGTGCACCCCCGGCGATCGCGGTCTCGAAGCGGCGCTCGACGGCGCCGGCCCTGCGCATCCTCGCGATCAGCTCGGGGACCGCCGTGTCTGCGAACTTGCCCACCTGCTCACCCCGGTCGTTGGATTCGGGCAGGACGATGTGTGCCAGGCCGGCGACGCCGGCCGTGCGGTCGACGATCGCCAGTCCGATGCAAGAGCCGAGGCCGAGGGCGACGAGCTCTTCGTTTGGATCGTTGGACACCACCATCTCACCCATACGAGCCGAGGCCATGGTCAGGCCGACGGGTCAGCAAGACCGAGCGGCGCCAGTAGATCCGTGATCTGACCGGAGGTCGGCAGCAGGAGGAACGAGATCGAGCACGGGTCCCCGGATACGTCGAGCTCGGAATCCAGCACGAGCGCCAAGTCGCTGGCGCCGGCGGTTCCGATCAGCAGCGAGGACACGATCGCGGCCAGCATGTCGCAGTGCAGGTGCGGCGGTGAGGGCTCCAGCTCCAAGCCGGTCATCGACCCCAGCCCGTTCAGGTAGGAGGTGGCGAGGATGTTGCCGATCTCCCGCAGCGCGGAGTCGCCGACCTCCGTGTGGGCCTCGACGCCCAGCAGTCTGCACAGGATCTCGGCCTGCTCGTAGGGGATCAGCAGGAGGACCATGCCGTCGATGTCGCCCTGGATGGGGACGACCACGCCCGCGACGTGCTGCTCTGGGTCGCCGCACTCGTCAACGGCGTCGGCCGGCGGCAGCGCCAGCGCGCGCGGGACGTTGATCTCCACCTCGCGAGCGAGCATCTGCGACAGCGCCGTGGCGGCCGTCCCGGATGCGATGTTGGCCAGCTCACGCAGCGCGTCGAGCTGGATCTCGGACAAGGACGGGTTCACTGGGGTCTTCTCCTGGGAGTCGTATCGGGTCATGCCGCCACCCGTCCATTTCCGGTGACGGTCGAGATTTCAGAGGAGCGGGCGCTGCGGTCGCGGCTGTCAGCTTTCGGGGCGAGCGTGCTCAGTGCGTCACAGTCGACGATCAGGGCGATCCGGCCGTCGGCCAGCGCGGCGCCGCCCGAGACCGGCTCCCCGCTGACGGCGGGCGGCAACGGGCGGGTGACGAGCTCTCGCTGTCCGATCAGGTCGTCGACCGACAGCGCCAGGCGCTGCTCGTGCGCGCGCACGATGACCACAAACTCATGTGGGGTGGTTGAGGCCTGCTTTCGACGTCCGAACACATCGGTGCCGTCCAGGAGCTGGAGCACCCCGTCGTCGAGCACCAGCATCCGGCGTCCGGCCACCGAGCGCACCGTCTGCTCGGCCAGCCGCAGCGTGCGCTCCACGCGGTCCAGCGGGATCGCGTACGCGCCGCCCGCGACATCGACGTGCAGGGCCGAGACGATCGCCAGGGTCAGCGGTAGGCGGATCTGGGCCGTGGTGCCCTCGCCGTGGACCGAGTCGAGGATGACCTCACCGCCCAGCTCGCGGATCTTGGTGCGGACCGCGTCCATGCCGACGCCGCGCCCGGAGATGTCGCTGGTGGTCTCGGCGGTGGAGAAGCCCGCAGCGAACAGCAGCTCCACGGCGGTCCTCATGGTGATCTCAGAGGCCGCCTGGGCGTCGATCAGGCCGCGCTCCACTGCCTTGCGGGCGACCGCCTCGGGGTTGATGCCGTGACCGTCGTCGCGGACCTCGATGACGACGCTGCCTCCGGCGTGGCGGGCCGAGATCTCCAGCGTGCCGACCTCGGGCTTGCCGGCGGCGACGCGCTCCTCGACGGGCTCCAGGCCGTGGTCGAGCGAGTTGCGGACGAGGTGGACCAGCGGGTCGCCGACCGCATCCACGACGGTACGGTCCAACTCGGTCTCGGAGCCGACCAGGTTGAGCTTGACCTCCTTGCCCAGCTTGCCCGACAGGTCGCGGACCAGGCGCGGAAAGCGCTGGAAGACGACGTCCACCGGGATCATCCGGACCTGCATGACCATCGACTGCAGCGCCTGGGAGCTGCGCGTCAGCTCCTGCATGGCATGTTGGAGCCCGGGCACGTCCAGAGAGCCGGTGAGGGCCTCGACGGCGGTGCGGTGGATGACGAGCTCGCCCATGGAGTGCATGAGGGCATCCAGGCGCTCGGCGTCGACCCGGACGGTACGAGCGGCGCCCGAGGCCTTGGGCGCGGCGGCCTTGGCCGGCCCAGCCGGAGCGGCGTCCTGGGCGGGCTCAGGCTGCGATACGACGTCGGGCTCGGCGACGAGCTGAGGGCCCGGAACCTCCTGCGGAGCGACGGCCTCGTCGATCTCCACGCCGACCACGTCCGAGACGGCGCCGGCGGTCGCGGCCACCGTCTCCTCCTCGTGCTCGGAGGCGATCCACGCCTCGACGCGCTGCCCGGAGAACTGCTCGACGTCGTCGACAGGCGGGGCACTGGCGAGCAGCTCGCCGTGCTCGCCCAGCGCGGCGAAGACCATGTGCGCGCGGACGGCCGGCATCAGGACCTGATCGTCGAGGACGGCGACCACGTGCAGCACCCGGGCGCCGGCGGCGATGGCGGAGGGCACTGCTTCGGGGACGACCACGGCCACGGCGACGCGCTCGAGCTCCTGCTCGGCGGTGCGGGCGCGCACCAGGCCGTGCAGCCGCTCCACCAGCGGAGCCGGGTCAAGGGCCTCCTCGCCGTCGGACTCGATTGATTCAAACGAGGCGGTCAGCGCGTCCAGGCAGGCCAGGACGGTATCGATGGCCTCGCGGCTCAGGCCCTCACCGCGCTGGCGCAGGAGCTCGAAGACATCCTCCATCTCGTGGGTGAGCCTGGCGATCTGGGCGAAGCCCATGGTCGCGCTCATGCCCTTGAGCGAGTGGGCGGCGCGGAAGATCTCATCCACTGTCTCGCGGTCCCGCGGATCCTCCTCCAGACGGACAATCGCCAGGTTGAGTTCCTGCAGGTGCTCCTGCGCCTCAGCCAGGAACATGGGCATGTATTCGGACGTGTCCATTACGCTTTCCGGTAGATGAAGGGGAAGGCCACCTGGAGTCCCAGATCGGTGGGCTTGGAAACCCGCTCGGTGGCGCCGACGACCAGGTAGCCGCCGGGACGCAGCGCCCGGGCCAGGCGCGCGTGCAGGTCGTCACGGATCGGCTCCGCGAAGTAGATGACGGTGTTACGGCACATGATCAGGTCCATGCCGGCGGTCTGCGGCGCCAAGCGCAGCAGGTCGCCCAACTCGAAGCTCATCATCCGTCGCAGCGCGTCCTTGGCGCGCCAGCCCTCGGGCACGCGGTCAAAGGCAAGCTCCATGTCCTTGATGTCGACCCCACGAGCGTCCTCGGCGCTGAACACGCCGGCGCGAGCGCGCTCGATCATGCGCTTGTCGATGTCGGTGCCGGTGATCTTGACGCGAGCGCGGGGGATCGCCTTGTGGCAGACCGCGGCCAGGGTGGTGGCCTCGGCGCCGTAGGAGCACCCGGCGCTCCACGCGCGCACCTGGCCGGCCGCGGCCAGCTCGGGCAGCACATCGCGCTCGAGCCGGACCCACTGCTCGGGATGGCGCCAGAGCTGTGAGACGTTGATCGTCACGCGGTCCAGCAGGGCGTCGAGCTCGGTCTTGTCCCGGCGCAGAGCGTCCAGGCAGTCGGTCAGGAGGTTGACGCCCTTGCGGGCGAAGAACGAGCGCAGCCGGCGCTCCATCTGCGGGCGCTTGTACTGGCTGAGGTCGACCCCGCAGATCTGGCGCACACCCTCGCAGAAGGCCACGTAATCGTCGCCCGCGGCACCAACGGCGCTCATCAGTTCACCTCCGCCGCGATCGCCGCGGCGATCTGATCAAGGGGCAGTACCTCGTCGGCCAGGCCGGCCTCGACGATGGCACGCGGCATGCCGTACACCGTGCAGGTCTGCTCAGCTTCGACGAGGATCCGGCCGCCACGGCGGCGAACCTCCTTGGCCCCCCGGAGGCCGTCGTTGCCCATTCCGGTGAGCACGACGAGGGTGAGCCGGTTGCCCCATCTGGCGGCGGCATCCTCGATGAGCAGGTCGGCCCGCGGCCGCAGGCCGCCGAGCGGGGCCTCGTCGGTGAGGGCCGTCTCGCCCGTCGGGCTCAGACGCAGGTGGCGACCACCCGGGGCGATGAGCGCGACGCCCGCCTCCAGGGACTCGCCGCCCTGTGCCTCGCGGACGCTGAGCGGGCTCGAGCGATCCAGGCGGGTGGCCAGGGAGGCCGTGAAGCCCGCGGGCATGTGCTGCACGATCATGGTGCCCAGGCCCAGCGGGGAGGGCAGACCGGGGATGACCTCGGCCAGAGCGCGTGGGCCGCCGGTCGAGGTGGCGATCAGCAGCGCGCGGGAGAGGCCGCTGCGGACTCGGACCCCGCCCACCCGGCGCGGAGCCGGGACGTGCCCGTTGCTGGAGGCCGACCCCGCCCCCACCGGGACGACCGCGCCGGAGCCGTTGCGGTGCAGGCGTGCGGAACGCAGGTGACCGCCGAGGCGGCGCGTCTTGGTGGCGACGAGGATCTTGGTCAGCAGGTTCTGCTCGAACGCGTTGACCTCGGCCTGGCCGGACGGCTTGGGCACGAGCTCGAACGCGCCCTCTGAGAGGGCGTCGACGGCATAAGCCCCGTGGGCCGGTGAGAAAGCGGAGACCACCACCACCGGGATCTCCGGTCCGCCGCGCCGTTTGAGCGCCTTGAGCACGTCGATCCCGCCCAGACCCGGCATCGCCAGGTCCAGCGTCATCGCATCGGGCTTCTCGCGCTCGCACATAGCGAGCGCCTCGTCGCCGTCCCTGGCGGCACCGACGACATCGATCCCGCCCCTGGTCAGCAGGTTGGTGACGATCCGGCGCATCAGCGCGCTGTCGTCGGCGACGACGACGCGGGGCTTGGAGGTGGTGGTGGTCATTGACTCGGCTCTACGTCAGATCAGAAGCTCAGGCGGCGACCGGGAGCTCGGCGGTGGCATCGAAGATCGTGCTCAGCGTGAGCAGCACAATCAGGCGCTCGTCGATCCGGATGATCGCCTCGATCATCGTCGAGTCGGCGCCGGGGGCATCCTCGATCTGATCGTCCGAGACGGTGAGAACCTCCTCGACGGTGTCCACGATCAGCCCGGCCGTCTCGGGGCCGGCCTCGACGATCACGATCTTGGACTGCTCGGTGAGCTCTGAGCTGATCCCGATCCGGGCGGCCACGTCATAGACGGGGACGATCCGCCCGCGGAGGCTGATCACTCCGCGGACCCAATCCGTCCGCGAGGCCACCGAGCGGGGCTCGGCGTATCGAATGATCTCGTTGACCGCCTGGATCGGCAGGGCGTAGTGCTCAGCACCCAGCGTGAAGACCACCAGCTGCTGATGATTGGCTTGCTCTGACATCGTGTCCTACTCCTTGTTTCCGTAACGAGCCGGGTGGCGCATCCTGCGCTCGGCCTTCTACCGAGATATTCGGCGCCTGAGGCGCCAGCTTGAGGTTTGTGTCCGTTATCCGGCCAGCGCCTCTAGGGCCGGTGGCCGGCTAAGCGGTCACGTTGTCGGCGGTTCCCGCTGCCGTGTGCTCTGATTCGGCGCGTTCGCTCGGCTCGGAGCCGACCGGAGCCGCCAGCACCTGCGTCAGGCGCAGACCGAACTGCTCGTCGATGACCACGACTTCGCCGCGGGCGATGGGCGTCCCGTTGACGAGCAGGTCGACGGGTTCGCCCGCCATCCGGTCCAGCGTCACTACCGAACCCTCGCGTAGCTCCAGGGTCTCGCCCACGGACATGCGCGCGCGGCCGATCTCGACGCTGAGGTCGACCGGAACGGCCGACAGGCGCCGCAGGTCGGCCATCGAGTCGCCGCCGGAGCGGACGGTGCCGCCCTCGCCGGTGAGGGGTTCGAAGTCCACATCGTGGCTCATCGGGTCTCCTTATTGGACCGCGACGTCGGTGAAGAGGATGTCGGTCACCTTGACGTCGGTCGTCCCCTTGATTTGGCTGAGGATCTGAGATTTGAGCTTGGCCCGGCCGCTGTCGGTCAGCAGCGCGGTGGAGGGCTCGTTGGTGATCGTGTTGGTGATGATCGCGCGGATCGCCGGCTCCTCGGGGAGGGTGCCGATGCCGGCGGGCGTCGTGGTGGCGCCCGCGGCCGTGGCGCCGTCGCTCTGACCCGGGGCCAGGATCAGCCCGATGGTCATCGTCGCGTAGCGGCCGTCGGTGAGATTGAGCGTGAAGCCCTTGGGCAGCACGTAGATCTCACCGTCGATCTTGGGCTTGGCGACGGCGGGCTTGGGCAGCAGGAAGGTCTTGGCGGCGTAGCCCCCACCGGCCAGGACGACCAGCAGGATGATGATCAGCTTCTTTTTCATTGTCGGGTGGTCCTAGGGAGTCAGGTCGGGATACATGCGATCGAGCACGATGTCCACACGGCGGTTGCGGGCGCGCCCGGTCGCGGTGGCGTTGCTCGCCAGCGGATGCAGGTCGGCATAACCCGCCGCCGACAGTCGTTGGTCCTGGATGCCGTGGGCGATCAGGTAGCGAACGACGGTGGTGGCCCGGTCAGTCGACAGCTCCCAGTTACTGGGGAACTCAGAGCTCTGAATCGGCTGGTTGTCGGTGTTTCCTTCCACGGTTATCGGATGCTTGCGGTCAACATTGAGCAGGTGCCCGATCTCGTCCAGCAGCGGCAACCCGGCGGACCGCAGCGTGGCCGACCCCGAGCCGAAGAGCAGCTTGTCGGTGAGCACGTGCACGACGAGCCCGCGACGGTCGATGACGGCTTGGACCTCGTGGGCGAAGCCGTGCGCCTTGGCGTAGGCGTTCAGCTCCTGCTGAAGCTTCTTGAAGCTCTCCTGCTCTTGCGTGGAGGCGCTGGCGGCGAGCATCGCCTTGGTGATCTGCTGCGCCGACGTGTCGGTGGGCTTGGGGATGCTGGGCGTCAGCGGGACGATCGAGGGAACCTCGGCGGTCGCCGGGGTGTGTGCCTTGGTCGACTCCGAGCCCGACTGCATGATCGCCTTGCCCCCGGAGAGGATCGACCCGGAGAAGGCGGCCTTCAGCGACTGCTGCAGGCTCTCGTACTTGGAGATGTTCACCGACGAGATCGAGTACAGGACCATGAAGAGCGCGAACATGAGCGTGAGCATGTCCGCATAGGTCAGGAGCCAGCGCTCCTCGTTCTCGACCTCGGCCGAGTGACCGCGCCTACCGCGACGACCGGACATGACACTAGGCCGCCTCGGCCTGCGGCATCTGAGTCACCGATCCGCCCTCGTCGCCCGAGGCACGCTCGGCCGGCGGCACGAATGATCCGAGCTTCTCGGCCACCACCCGCGGGTTGTCGCCGGCCTGCACGGCCAGGATGCCGTCCAGGGTCAGGGTCCGGAGCTCGACCTCGGCCTTGGACAGGGCCTTGAGCCGGTTGGCGATGGGAAGGTAGATGACGTTCGCGGAGCCCACGCCCATCAGCGTGGCGATGAATGCCGATGAGATGGCCGGGCCCAGCGTCGCCGGCGCTGAAAGGTTCGCGAGCACGTGTACGAGACCCATGACCGTGCCGATGATGCCCATCGTCGGGGCGAAGCCGCCGGCCTTCTCGAACGGCGCCGCGCCCTCGTGGTGGCGTGCCATCATGCCGTCGATCTCGGCCTCGAGGACCTCGCGGACCAGCTCGGGGTCCGAGCCGTCGACGACGAGCTGCAGGCCCTTGCGGGTGAAGTCGTCCTGGATCTCGGCGGTCTGGCCGTCGAGGGCCAGGAGGCCCTCGCGGCGCGCCTGCTCGGCGAAGCCGACGAGCTGCTTCACGCGACCGGTGAGATCGATCTCCGGCGGCCCGAACGCGATCTTGTACAGGGCCGGGATCTTCTTCATTCCTTCCATGCCGCAACTGGCCATCGTGACGCCGCCGGTACCGCCGATGATGATCAGCAGCGCCGGGATGTCCATGAAGGCGGCGGGGCTGGTGCCGCCCATGATCCCGGCCATGAGAATGCCGAGGGTGGCGACGACGATTCCGATTGCGGTTGCGGGCTTCATCTCAGTCTGTTAGATCGACAGGGGAGCGGAAAAATCAAGCGGTGGGCCGGGCAAAGGAGGAGTCGGTCTGCGTTTTGTCAGGCGGGTAGGCCGGGGTGCGTCCGGATCAGCCGTGGAGGTGGCGCGCGTCGAGCGCGGCGTCGTGCACGGCGGTCAGCGTGGAGGGCTTGCGCAGCGGGGTCACGCGACGCAGCTCGTTGCGTTCCGCGCGGAGCTCGTGGCGCAGGTTGAGCGCCTCGGCCAGCACGGTGGCGCGATAGGTCGCGATCATGTCGGCGACCCGCGCGGGCGGCTCGGCGACGACGATCTTCTGGCCGTTGTGGATCGTGATCACGGTGTCGGGCGTCGCCTCGATGGTGGTGATCGCGTCGGGATTGATCTGGAACGTGTCCACCGCGTGTCCCAGGCGGTGCAGGGTGATCATGTTTGTCTCCTGAGAGAGGGTGTTGGTGTGGTGAGGGAAGAAGTTCAAAAAGGGGGCGGCGTTCCCTTGAGCGCCGCCCCCTCCATTCAGCTGCGGTCAGGGCTAGCCCTGAGGCATGTTCACGACGGTCTGCAGCATCGAGTCAGCCGTGGTGATCACCTTCGAGTTGGCCTGGTAGCCACGCTCGGCGGTGATCATGTTGGTGAACTCGGTGGCGAGGTCGACGTTGGACATCTCCAGCGAGCCGGCGATGGCCTTGCCGAAGCCGGCGACGCTCGGGGTGCCGGTGGTGGCCGGACCGGAGCTCGCGGTGGCGCTCCACAGCGAGCCGCCGTCGCGCTCGAGGCCGGCCTGGTTGGGGAACGTCGCCAGCGAGAGGTAGCCGGCGGTCTGGGTCTGGCCGAACGTCGGGCTCGTCGCGTTCTCGTCGGTGTAGGTCACCGAGCCGTCCTGGCCGATGGCCAGGTTGCTCGATCCCGGCGGGACGTTGATGT
>JBAQGP010000358.1:0-1724 GCA_049287845.1 Solirubrobacteraceae bacterium
CCCCGTGGCCGATCTGCGCCTGGCGATCACCGGACCGAGCTCGACGGTGCTCGCCGGGCGCGACGGCGACGAGCTCGTCGCCACCGCGATGGTCGGCCACGATGGGCACCGCGGCTGGGTCTACTACGTGGCGGTCCGGCCCGACCGACGGGGACGCGGGCACGGCCGCGCGATCATGCGCGCCTGTGAGACGTGGCTGAGCGCGCGCGAGGTGCCCAAGATCGACCTCATGGTCCGCACCGAGAACGACGGGGTGATCGCCTTCTACGCGGCCCTCGGATACGGGCACGACGATGTGGTCGTCATGTCCAAGCGGCTGCGCTGAGCCGCGCCGCCCACTCAGGCAGCGCGGCACGCGCGAACTGTGCCCCCCGAGACGGCGCGGCGCGCACCCCGCCGCGTCGCCTCACGCCGGCTTTCCGTAGGGAGGGAGGATCAGCCGGCGAAGGAGTGAAACTCGCCCAAGGACTCAGGGAGCTTGGGCGTGAACGGCTTGAACTGGTAGGGCTTGGAGGTGTCGAACCCAGCCTTGGCCGCGGCCGACGGGTCGGCGAACGGGGTCAGGGCCTCGACGGCCTGACTGATCGTCGTCCACTTCAGGGTCCGCTCGTAGCCGTTGTTGTTGGGCGGGTCGATGCTCTCCGCCTTGCCCTGGACCCCGGCGATCTTCTCGATCGGGCCGCCATCCCTGCGCGACACGCTGCCGCCCAGCACACGCGCCAGCGTGCGGTGGTCTGACTCAATCCCCATGATCCGCGCCGACAGCACCCGGAGCGCCGGGGTGCTGAAGTTGCGCACGCCGACCAGGTAGGCGGCGATGAACGCGTCCTCCAGCGTCACGAGGACGTCGAGGGTCGTCTGGGCGTCGCTGAACATCTTCGACGGGTAGTAGAAGGTGGTGAACGGCGAGGGCTTGCCGGTCACGCTCTTCTCCAGCGCGTAATGCGACATCTCCTCCTGCCGGGCACCCACGAGGTAGCCCTGGTCGTCGCCGGGGAGCCGCTTGAAGAACGGGGCCGTGTCGATGATGTGGGTGTAGGTGGTGACCGCCAGGGCCTCGGCGATCTGCGCCGCGGCGACGATGGCCACGTCGCCCGAGGTCACGCCCCCGCTCTTGGCGCTGGCAAACGACGGCGCGAGTGCGCCGAGCGCCGACATACCGGCCACCATTCCGGCGCCCGTGGCGGCGCCGCGTCGGAGGAACTGTCTGCGGTCCGTTCCCGGCCCTTCCTGCACTGAGGACATGAGCGAGTCTCCCTTCCCGAAAACTCGAGGTGATGTTGGTCACCGCCTCATACGGCGCACATCTCGCGCCGGATCACGGCCCCGCTCACCACGTCTCCCCGGCGGGTCGTTGGGCGGGGCTTGGCAACGTTCTGGAAACGGTTTGCCAACGCGCCAATGACAGCTTTCCGGTGCGTGGCCACCGGGGGCCGCGGACCACGAGCAAGCAGCGGCGCTCCACCAGGTTCGCCGTACCAGCCAAAAGCCGTACGACCGATTCATGACGAACCCGATCAACGAAGAGCACAGCAGGATCGCATTTTGCGAGTGCGGGGCGCAACTCGCCGGCGACAGTAGGGGGCAGCTTTTCGAGACGGCCCAGGCTCACCTCGCCCATCACCATCCCGAGCTCCTGGGGGCGCTAGGACTCGAGGTGGTGCAGCAGATGGTCGAGGAACGT
This sequence comes from Solirubrobacteraceae bacterium, assembly GCA_049287845.1. GTDB lineage: Bacteria > Actinomycetota > Thermoleophilia > Solirubrobacterales > Solirubrobacteraceae > Palsa-465. Next base: position 1,685 of record JBAQGP010000358.1, read on the forward strand.
CCGGGGGCAGTCAACGCCTGACGCGGGCGGCGGAGATCGC
>JBAQGP010000359.1:0-9086 GCA_049287845.1 Solirubrobacteraceae bacterium
GCCGGCGCTTTGCCCGCCACGCGTTTGCTTCGGTGGTGAAGTCGACCAGCGCTCGGGCGTAGCCGTCCACGCGCCGGCTCTCGGCGTAGGCGCGCGCCGCGGCTCCGACCCGTGCCCGCAGCGCCGGGTCGCGCTCCAGCCCGTCCAGCGCGGCGACCAGCGCCGCGGGGTCGCCGGCGGGGACCGCGACGACCGTTCCCCCGGGAAGCTCGCCGTAGACGCCGCTGTCGTACGCCACCACGGGACGGCCCCGGGCGAGCTGCTCCATCAGCGACGCCGACCCGCTCTCAAGGTTCGGGAAGCGCAGGTTCACGAACACGTCGGCGCTGGCGAGGTGGCGCCGGAGCGTGGCCGGTGGCACGTACCCCAGCAGTGTCACCCTGCGGGCGAGGCCGGCGTCGGCGATCGTGCGGTGTAGATCGCGGATGTAAGGGCTGCGCGGGTCGTACTGGCCGAGGACCAGGTAGCGGACCCGGGCGGCCAGCTGCGGGGCGGACGCGAGTGCCTCGACGACTGTGAGCACGTGCTTGCTGCGGTCGACGTGGCCGATGCTCATCATCGTGAGCGGCGCCCCCGTGGGCCGTTCCGGGGGCGGGACCGGCACCACCCCGAGCTGGGCGTCGTAGGCGGGCATCGGCAGGTCGACAACCGGGCCCGCCCAGCGTGTGCGGACGGCGGCGGCGTGGCTTGCGGAATGGGTCACCGCTCCCAGGGCGTCGGCCAGCGCGTCCTCGATGAACGCGTGCTCGAGCACCTCCTCCGGGGTGCGCCAGGCCTGCTCGCCGTGCTGGGCGATCACGGCGTCCCCCACCTCACGGCCGCGCTCCCCGTACAGCGCCGTCATACGGGCCAGATAGAGATCGGGACGGCGGAGGTAGGTGATGTAGTAGCCGGCGAAGAAATGATGAAGGGTCCGGTCATGCAGCACGATCACGCCCGGCACGCGCAGGGACGCGTCGTACTCGGCCCGATGGAAGGCCAGATGATTGCCGAGGTGATAGACGACGGCGTCATAGGAGGCCAGCCGCCCCAGTGCCTCGGGGTCTGAGGCATAGTCGACCACCGGGATCCCCGGCGGCGGCCCCTGCGGCGCGCCATGGCTCCAGAGCTCTGGCTCCGCGTAGCGCCCCACCGCGGGCAGCACCTGCCGGCTGAACTCCACGATGCCGCTGTTGCCGGCGGCCGGACTGAGCCAGGCGATCCTCATGGGGCGATGAGCCGGTCAACGACAGCGGGCCACGAGATCCCCAGCTCGTCCAACCGTCCCAGAGCGGCGTCGCCCATGCGCCGCGTCGCTGCCCGGTCAGCGGCCAGGCGGTCGATCGCCTGGGCCAGTGCCTCCGCACTCGGCTCGGCGACCACGCCGGTCTCGCCGTCGGTGACGAACTCCAGCGGGCCTCCCGAGTCGGTGCAGGTGATCAGCGCCTTGGACGAGGTGAAGCTCTCCACGGTGACGTAGCCGTAGTCCTCGTCAAAGGGGATGAACAGGCAGCCCAGCGCGCCGGCGAGCAGCTCCACTTTGCGCTCGTGCGGGATCCAGCCGTCCAGCCACTGCACGCGCCCCGCCAGCCGCGGTTCGGCGAGCATCTCAGTCAGCCGGATCCGGTCCTCGGGTGTGTCGGCGTCACCGGCGAGCACCAGCCGCACGTCGGAGCGGACGTGGCGCATCGCCTCGACGGCCAGCAGCTGTCGCTTGAGCACGTTGATGCGGCTCGGGTAGAAGAGGTAGTCGCCGTCGGGACCGCCGTGATAGCCGCCGTCGAGCAGTGGTGGGTAAAGGACCTCGGGGGAGACGGCGTTGAAGTCCCGCATGCGCTCGGCGACCCGGCCGGAGATCGTGAACACACGCTGGGCCTCGGCCAGGCAGCGCTGATCGGCGGCGCGGATCGCGTCTCGGACGGCACGGCCCTCCGCCGAGGCGGAGATCCCCTGCCACGGGGTCCCCCACAGGTCGTAGGCCTGGCGGTGCTGATGGAGCACCCACAGCACCGTGTTGGGGTGCGAGACGAGGTAGGCGGGAAACTTGAGGCCGACCACCAGGTCGGCGGCCGGGATGCGCAGCAGCCGCGCCGCGAGCATGTGGTCGAGGATCCGCTCATCCGGATGCCACCGGAACGGCAGGCGCAGGTAGTCGACCTCGTGTCCGGCGCCGCGCAGCGCCCCGACGAGCCCTTCGGCGAGCTGCTCGGCGCCACCCCGCACGAAGGGGACGTGGGTATTGAGGACCGCGACCCTCATCCCAGCAGTGCGGCGATCGCGGCGGGAACGTCGGTGTGGGCGCTCGCGCCCGAGCCCGTGGCGTCGCCCTCCTGCAGCCACACGATCCTGCGCGGATGGCGCAGGAGGTGGGCGGGGGCGCGGACGGCGATCAGGACCTCGCCGGCATCGCTGACGTCGGTGAGCGCCACGGCCAGTTCGCGCTCGACGCGGCGCGCGGGATCAGGGTCGACCGGCAGCCAGATCTGCTCGACGACGTGTCCGGCGGCACGCAGTCGCCCGGCGAGCTCGTCGGCTTGCCCGTCCCGGTCTCCGAAGGGAGCAAACGTGCTGGCGACGACGACCCTCAAGGCCGCTCGGAGTCACAGCGCTGACGCAGCGCGGCGATCTCGGCCTCCGCCTCCAGTAGCCGGCGCTCGAGGCCGGCGATGCGCTCCTCGGCGCGCGTCAGCGCCTCGGCCTGGGCGTGGACCGAGCGCCGTGCGCCGAACTCCTCGCTGGCCAGGAGCTCTGCGACCGTCGTCGCGGCGGCGTTGAACTCGGACTGGCGGCCGAACGTCTGTGCCTGGAGCCGGCGCAGTAAGCGCTTGAGGTCGCGCATCCCCAGGACCGGCCGACGCGGCGCGATGACGAAGCCGAACAGATCAGCACGGCTGCGCATGCGATCCAGACCGTCAGCCAGGACAGACGCGGCCGCGTGTGTGCCCGGCGGGGGAGGAGGCGGCGGCGGGGGGGACTGGATCGAAGCGCCGATCCGCCGTGCCACCAGTGACATGCCGGCTGCGCCCTTGTCCGCAGGATCGGCGGGCCCCGAGATGGCGCCGCTGCTGTCGGCCATCCGCGGCAGCATAGCCGCCGGGTCGCCAGACGACCCGAGCTCGAAATCGCCGGCGCCGTCGATTGGTTGTCCGATCAGCGCCTCGCGCAGGACCGTGGCGAGACGGTCATGCTCTCAAGGGTCAGGCCGCGGGCGGGCAGCGGGGCGTCAAACCGTCCCGGGGGCGGCGGGGGCGGCGTCGGTGTGAACACGGTCTGCACCACGGCCGAGCGAATCGGCGCCTGGCCCTGGGCGCGCACGCAGACCCTCAGCTCGTCTCCCACGCGCCGATGCGCGACGACTCCCGGGCCGCGGTCGACCTTCACGGGGACCGAGGCATGGAACCCGAGCGTCAGCCACTCGGGTTGCGCCGTCGAGCCGCCGAGGATGAGGAACGCCAACGGTAAACCGGGATTGACCCAGGCCGTCCCGCTGGGGTCCAGCCGGGCGGACGGTACCGATAGCCCACCGACGACGGTGACGTCGACCGGCCGAGAGCGGCGCTGCAACGCGATCGACCCGAACCGCGCCACCGTCTGACGGTCGTTGCGGACCCCCGCCACCCGCGTGAGGACGTATTGGTAGTCGTAGTGGAACGAGCGTCCCAGTGGGAGGACTCCGGTGGTCAGATAGGCGAGACCCGAGTTGTCGTCGACATCCGTCGGGAGCGAGACCCTGCCGTGGGTCTTTTCGTCGGCGAGGTTGTAGACCAGCGGCAGTTCCATCGGTGCCTGGGGGCCTTCGGCGAACCCCTCCAGGTTCACGGGTCCGGCACCGGTGGGAAGCGCGGCCAGCGCGCGGCGGGCGCCATCGTCAAGCAGGTAGTCACCCTGGCTGAGCCGCTGGCGCAGCACGATCCCCTCGTGGCCGATGATCACGATCGCCACCAGGGCGACCGTGGCGGCGATCCAAACGCCCGGCGGGCGCAGCATCGCCACCGCGCTGAGCCCGAGGGCGAGCCCAGATGGAGCCAGCGCCGCGACCGGGATGAGATTGCGCTGCACGCAGTACCCGCACCCTTCGTACCTCCAGGTGTAATAGGCCAGCAGGATCGCCCCGGCGGCCACCGCGGACATCGCCAATGCGGCGCGGTTGCGCCAGATCCCCATCCCAATCACCGCCAGGAGGATGAGCGGCAGGGCCGCGGCGAGCGCGAACTGTCCGGCCGTCGCGTGCGTCAGGGGGTTGACCGGGCCGTAGAAGTCGCGGGTCTGCAGCAGCCATCCGGGTGCGACGGGTCCTGGGATCCGGTATTGGGGAAGCCCGGCGAACGAGAGATTGCCGTGCAGGATCGTGGTCCAGTACGTCACGTTACGCGCGAACGCAACGGGCGTGAAGACGATCGCGCAGGCGAGGACCAGCGCCAGCGCCAGGCCGGCGCGTAGCACCGCACTGGGGGTGAGTCTGCGGGCGCGGACGGACCGCATCAGCGCGACGCCTAGCGTCAGCCCCGCGCCGATCACCACACAGGGGACGAACAGCGGATACACGGTCTGCAAGCCGGCGGCCAGGAGCCCGAACAGGATGAGGTTGGCCACGCCGGGCCGGCGCAGTGCCTCCAAGCCCAGCGCGACCAGCGGGGCGAGCACGGCGCTGCCGGCGATCGCCGCCTGGCTTCCCTCCATGAGCAGCTGGGTGAAGGCAGGGCCGGCGTAGAGGCATCCGGCCAGGACCGCCGCCCAGCCGGCTCTCCGGTCGGCCGTTCGCACGACGCCGAACGCACCGAGCGCCCCGACCAGGAGCACCGTGATGAGACAGGCGCTTTGGGTGTCGGTCGCCCCCAGCCCGACCAGGCTGTTGAAGGTGGCCTCCAGCGCTGCGATGTCGAGCTGCTGGTTTCCCCGCCCGTAATTCGTCAGCGCGACGATCGACAGATCCGAATACGACGACTTCAGGCGCCGGGCATCGCGCAGCGAGTCGTGCTCCAGACCGTTGATCTCCGAGACATAGCCGCTGGTGTCGGCGACCGTGTAGCCCCCCACCGGCCCAACCGTGTGCCGCCCGGCGAGCGGGTAGTTGAATGCACCGAGGATCACCACGGCGACCACCGCCCCCTGCAGCGCGCTCCGCGGGCTCGGGAGACGCAGTGCCGGGCGTCGCCACGCCGCTACGGCGCTTGACACCACGGCGACCGTGGCGATCAGCCAATCGGTCTGCGAGGCGGGGTAGTAGTCGACCATCGTTACCGCCAGGCAGGCGCCTACGCACAGCCCGAGCACGGGGGCAAGGGCCGCGCGGGCGCCCTCGAAGCGATCGCTGAGCAATGCCGCCGGCCCGGCCCCCAGCATCGCGAGCAGCACGAGGAACAGCAGCTCTCTGACGATCAGGTCTAGCCAGATGTGCATGTGGCGCGGCGGGACGGTTCCGTCAGACGGCCCAGGCGATCGGATGCGCGCGCAGGTGGACCTTGGCGTCCGCGGCGACCGCCACCGGACGTGCCGGGATGAGGTCCGTCCAACGCGAACGCCGCCGCAGGCGGAGGTTCTTGAGCACCTTGAACTTCAGGACGTCATCGAACCCGCCCGCGGGCGGCATCGCGGCGGGGCGAAAGCCGCTGGCCCGCAGTGCCCGCTCCAGAGTCGCGGGCTCAAAGAACGAGATGTGGATCTCCGGGATCACATACGGCCACCGCGAGAGCCGGGACGCGTACGGAGCGGCGTTACCGGTGGTGAGCAGGAGCAGGCCGCCGGGTCGCAGCAGCCCGCGGATGCGGCGGAGCTCGGCGACGGGGTCGAGCGTATGCTCGAGGACCTCGATCGCCGTCACCACGTCGTAGCTGCCCTCATCCTCGGCATCCAACTCGGAGTTCACGGCAATCCCCAGCTCGCGTGCGCGGTGAGCGATTGAGCCCTCCTCGAACCCGACCGCGGTGGCCGGTGTGTGGGTGCTCACGTAGCGGACCAGACCGCCGTTGCCGGCACCGAAGTCAAGCCAGCGGACGCCGTCCAGCCCGCCCAGGAGCGAGCTGACGATCCGGGTGATGCCGCGCCACTCATAGACGCGGATCGTGTTCTGGGGCGAGGCGAGCTCGAACTCGTAATCCACCAGTGGGTCCGCGCCCCGGCCGGCGTAGTAACGGTCGTCATAGATGCGGGCGAACTCGGTCCACGGGTCGGCGATGAACGCGTAGCCACATGCGTCACAGCGCCGCAAGGCGTAGCTGCGACCGCTAAACGAGCCATCCACGGCGCCGACCATCACGGTCTGACCGCCGCAGATCCGGCACGCCGGCTGCGACGACGTGTTCTCCGAGGCAGTCAACGACGCGATCCTAGCCGCTCATCTACGCTCTGGGCGCGATGCCCGATGGCAACACAGCAGCTTCGGCGGCGCTGGGCGACGAGGACACGTCGGATCTCTTCCGGGCGCCGCCCGGCCGGTCGTCGGTGCCCGCGTACGAGGACGGCTGGCGCTCCGGCGAGGGTTCCGCGGAGCCGTTTCTCTCCTACGTGGACGCCGACCCGTCCGTCAACTGGTCCAATGAGCTCGAGCAGCTCCACGAGGAGTCCAGCCGCACGCATTTCCTGGACCGGTGGACCCGTACGGCCATTCTCGACGGGATTGGTGGGGTCGCGCACGCGGCCACAATCGCTGACGTCGGTTGCTCGACGGGCCACCTCCTGCACGATCTTCGCGAGCGCTACCCGCGGGCGCGGCTGGTGGGGGTCGATCTCATCGGCTCGGGCCTGGAGAAGGCGCACGGGCTGGTGCCCTCGGCGGCGCTGCTGCGTGCCGACGCCTGCGATCTCCCGCTCGCCGACGCGGCCGTGGACGCGGTGGTGAGCGCCAATCTGCTGGAGCACGTCCCTGACGACCGCCGGGCGCTGCGCGAGTTCGCCCGCATCCTGCGGCCGGGGGCGAAAGCGGCGATCGTCGTGCCCGCCGGCCCGGGGACCTACGACTACTACGACCGCTTCCTGGGCCACGAGCGCCGCTACGCCCGACGGGAGCTCTCCTCCAAGTGCCGCGAGGCCGGTCTCGAGGTCGTCCACGACGGCTACGTCGCCAGCCTGCTGTATCCCGCGTTCTGGCTGGTCAAGCAACGCAACCGGCGTAGACACGGCGATCTGCAGGGGGACGCCCTGGAGCGTCAGGTCGCCCACGACATCGCCCGCACGCATGATTCGCGCGCCGGGGCGCTGACGTGGGACGTGGAGCGCGCGCTGTCGCGGTTGGGGATCAGGCTCCCGTTCGGCATCCGGTCTCTGGTCGTGGCCGCCCGTCCGGGTGCGACGCCGTGACCGATTCGCTCAGCGTCGTCATCCCGGCGTACAAGGAGGAGGACAACATCGGCCGCGTCTACGAGCGGTTGAGCGGCGTCCTGGACGGACTAGGCGTGGACTGGGAGGTGATCTTCAGCGTCGATCCCTCGCCCGACCGCACCGAGGAGCTCATCCTGGCGCTGCGCGAGCGCGACCCGCGAGTCAAGATGCTGCGCTTCTCCCGCCGCTTCGGCCAGCCGATGGCGACGCTGGCCGGCCTGGAAGCCGCGAGCGGGGACGCCACGGTGGTCATCGACTGCGACCTGCAGGATCCTCCTGAGCTGATCGGGGATCTGGTGGCGCGCTGGCGGGATGGGTTCGATGTCGTCTACGCGCAGCGTCGCACCCGCGCGGGCGAGACGCTGCCCAAGCGGATCGTCGCTCGGCTCGGCTACAAGATCATCAACCGGATCGCTGAGGTGGAAATCCCCCCCAACACCGGCGATTTTCGGCTGATGAGCCGGCGCGTGGTCGACAACGTGGTGGCGCTCAAGGAGCACCACGGATTCCTGCGCGGCCTTGTGGGGCTCGTTGGGTTCAGCCAGACGAGCGTGCCCTACGACCGCGACCCCCGCGCCGGTGGGACCAGCAAGTACAACCAGTTCTTCGGGTCTCTGGCGATCGGCATCAACGGCCTGGTCGGCTTTTCCCGCTACCCCCTCCAGCTCATCTCGTTGGTGGGGATCCTGTTCTCCGTGCTCGCCTTCGTGGTCGCCGTGGCCTACCTGGGCCTCAAGCTGGGTGGAGTGTCCTTTCCCATCGGCAACCCCACGATCGTCGTGGTGGTGGCCTTCTTCAGTGGCATCCAGCTGCTGTCGCTGGGGGTGATGGGGGAGTACGTCGGCCGCATCTACGACGAGGCCCGTCAGCGACCTAAGTTCATCATCGAGTCCCGGCACGGATTCGACGGGAAGGAATGAGCTCCACCGGCGCATCGCCCGCCACGCCCGAGGTTGCACGGCACAGACCCGTGATCTCCAGCGTTCGCCGTCGTGTCCAGACCCGCGTGGCGCCGTACCAATTCCTGATCGTCGGCCTGATGCTGCTTGTCGGCGGCTTCTACATGTGGACGGCCGCGACGTCGTATGGCTTCACGTTCCCCACGATTGACACCGACATCTACAACGCGCTGACGACGAGCTTCCTTCACGGCCACACCTATCTGCCCATCACGCCTCCGGCAGCACTGCTGCACCTCAAGGACCCATACGACCCGGCTCAGAGCGGCGCGTACCACGACATCTATCACGACCTTTCTCTGTATCACGGGCACTTTTACGCGCAGTGGGGTCCAACGCCGGTCTTGACGCTCCTGGCCCCGTTTCGCCTCACCGGGCTACGCATGTCGGAGTCCTTTGCGGTGGCCTTGTACGGGTTCATCGGACTCATCTGCGCGTTCCTGCTTCTGCGTGCGCTCGTCCAGCGGCTCGTGCCCACGGCACCCCGCTGGGTGCTTCCCGTGGGGCTGGTCGGGCTCGCTCTCACCAACACGGTGCCGTTCCTGCTGAGGCGGCCCCTGCAATACGAACTGGCGATCGCGTCCGGCTACTGCTTCGAGATGGCCGGACTGTGGCTGATGGTCACCGCCGTGCTCGGTCCCGGACTGCGGCGATGGCGCATGGTCCTCGGAAGCCTGTGCCTAGGTCTGGCCATGGGGAGCAGGCCGACTCTGGCCGTGGGGGGCGGCGTTGCGCTTGCCGCGGCTCTCTGGGAGCACAAGCGACGCACCGGCACCTATCGCGTTCGCCGCAGCCGTGACACGCTCAGGCTCCTGACCTATGCCCTGGGGC
>JBAQGP010000360.1:0-1500 GCA_049287845.1 Solirubrobacteraceae bacterium
CGCCTGCACTGCCCCGTGCCCGCCGGCCAGCACCCGGCAAAGACGAAGTCGGCCACCGGGGACAACGGAACGAGCCCCCAGGGCGCGACCATGACCCTGGGTGTCGCCCCCAAGACCGTCGACGGCAAGCCGTCGACCGGCACGGCGAAGGCGGGCACATCGAAGGCGGGCACATCGAAAGCGGGCACAGCGAAGACCGGCGCACGGAAGACGGGCACGCCGGCCTCGGGCACGCTCACGATGGGGCCGCCGCCGAGCGCCACCTCCACCAAGCCCCATGGCCCCACGACGCAGGGGCACAAGACACACACGAAGGCGGCCCACCACCACACGACGCACTCGCACGTCAGTGGCGGAGCGGCGGTCGCGCCGCCGACCACCCCCCAGCCCGAGCCGACCGCGACGCCCAGGCACCCGGTGACCACGCTCTCCCCCACCGCCCCCGGCCTGTCGGTGCCCAAGGGCTGGACCGGGACCGTCAATGCCGACCCGACGCTCACCGGCGCCGTCAACAACCTCTCGGGCCTGCTCTCCAACGGCAACCGGCCGCCGTCATTCCTCATCCCCATCTACATGGAGGCGGGCCACAAGTACGGCGTGCCGTGGGAGGTGCTGGCCGCGATCAACGCCATCGAGACCGACTACGGCCAGAACCTCAACACCTCGAGCGCCGGTGCCGTCGGCTGGATGCAGTTCGAACCCTCCACCTGGGCCCGGTACGGGGTCGCGGTCGACGGGCACAGCACGCCCAACCCGTATGACCCGCGCGACGCCATCTTCGCCGCCGCCAAGTACCTCGCCGCGGCCGGCGCCCAGCAGGACGTCGCCAAGGCCGTGTACGCCTACAACCACGCGAGCTGGTACGTGGACGAGGTGATGTCACGCGCCCATGCCATTGCCACCCACGCCCAGTATCAGCGGATGACCGTCAGGCACGGGACCTTCTCGGTGGACTTCGCCACCGGCCTCAAGAAGATCCCCGTCGTGCGCTACTCCAGCGGGACGCTCTCGCACTTCGATCGCCTCATCGCCTCCGCCAACATGGTCAGCGCCGCCAACTTCCCCTACGTGTACGGCGGCGGTCACGAGCAGCCGTCGGTGTTCGCGCCCTTTGACTGCTCGGGCTCGGTCTCCTACGTCATGCAGCAGGCCGGCTACAGCGTGCCCACCACGGTCTCCGGAGACATCCCGATGTGGAAGTTCCCCGCCGGCCCGGGCACGGTCACCATCTTCTACAACTCGTGGCACACCTTCATGCGGATCGGCAACCGCTACTTCGGCACCAGCGGCTTCGCCCGACCCGGTGGCGGCGCCGGCTGGTTCGATGTCGACAAGCTGCCGGCGGACTACCTCGCCAAGTTCAGCGTGGTCCACGTCCCCAACCTCGGCGTCAACTCCTTCGCGCCGGGCGAGAACTACACGCCTGTCGATATCCCCAAGCCCAAGCGCATCTCCGCGACGCTCGACATCCCCGTGTCGATGCAGCTCTCGACCCTGGGC
>JBAQGP010000361.1:0-4090 GCA_049287845.1 Solirubrobacteraceae bacterium
GCCCGGCGTCACTGGCACGACGGCGTTCACCTGCGAGCCGTCGGCACCGGCACCGCCCGTTCCTCCGTTACCGCTCGCCGTCCCGATGCCGCCCGGCGCCCCGGTCGCCGCGACCTGCAGGCTCGACACGCCGGCCGGCACGACATAGGACTGCTCGGCGCCGGTGTTGGCGAACGTCACCGGCGGTGGGGTCGCCGCCGACGCCGCCGGCGCGGCCGTTGCGGCGCCAGCGCACATCAGTCCGATCAGGAGCGCGCCGCGCACGGCCGGACCCTTACCACCCCATCCAATGCCCATGGTTGCTTCCCCCTGGCCCTCGTTGACAGTCCCACGGCGATCATGGCATCGGTCCGCCGGCGGCGGTATCGGGCAAACGCCCATATCTTTCACCAGGTGTTTAGGCCTGGGGAGGGACTGTTTAGACCCGGCGGCCACCGCGAGCGAGCGACGAGCGTCAGGCCGCCCACCCGGCTGGTTACATTCGCGCGGTGACGCATCCGGAGCACCATCGCGCCGAGGCGGCGGCGCTCGACGACGCCGATGAGCTGCGCGCGTTCCATGAGCGCTTCGTGGTGGCCGGCGACGGGCTCATCTACCTGGACGGCAACTCGCTGGGCCGGCTGCCGCGCGACACCGGGGCCCGTGTCGCGGAGGTCATTCAGAGCCAGTGGGGCAAGCGGCTCATCCGCGCCTGGAGCGAAGGATGGATGGAGCTGCCGCGCACGCTCGGTGACCGGCTCGGCTCAGAGCTGCTGGGCGCCGCCCCCGGCCAGGTGGCGGTCGCCGACTCGACCACGGTGTGCTTCTACAAGCTGGCCGCCGCGGCACTGAGCGCCCGGCCCGGCCGGACGCAGATCATCACCGACGTCGACAACTTCCCCACCGACCGCTACGTGCTGGAGAGCCTGGCCGGCGAGCGAGGCCTCGAGATCGTGTGGGTGCGGACCGATCCCGCGGGTGGCCCCGAGCCCGCCCAGGTCGCCGAGCTGATCAGCGAGCGCACGGCGCTCGTGACGTTCTCGCACGTCAACTACCGCTCGGCGTTCATCCTCGAAGCGCGCGCCATCACGCGGATCGCCCACGACGCCGGCGCGCTCGCCCTGTGGGACCTCAGCCACAGCGCCGGGGCGATCCCGGTCGACCTCGACGGCGACGGGGTCGACCTCGCCGTCGGCTGCACCTACAAGTACCTCAACGGCGGCCCGGGCGCGCCCGCCTTCCTGTACGTGCGCGCCGAGCACCAAGGCGCGCTGCGCCAGCCGATCTGGGGCTGGCTGGGGCGCCAGGACCCGTTCGAGATGGCGCCGGGCTATCTCCCGGGCGAGGGCATCGCGGCGATGCTGTCGGGGACGCCGCCGGTCCTCGCGCTCACCGCGGTGGCGGCCGGACTGGATCTCGTGGTCGAGGCGGGCATCGACGCCATCCGCCACAAGTCGATCGGCCTCACCGAGTACGCGATCGCGCTCGTCGACGACTGGCTGGCGCCGCTGGGCTGCTCGGTGGGCTCGCCGCGGGCGGCGAGCCGGCGCGGGTCACACGTCGCGCTCGTGCACCCCGAGGCGCGGACGCTCTCGCGGCGGCTCATCGAGGATGGCGTCGTGGTGGACTTCCGCACTCCCGACGTCATCCGGCTCGGGCTCTCGCCGCTGACCACCCGGTTCACCGACGTCTATGACGCGCTTGACCGGGTGCGGCGAATGCTCAGGTGACCGCCTTGCGCGGCTTGGGTTCGTCGCGCAAGGGCAGGTAGGGCTCCTTCTCTGCGGGGTGGCCCCCGATGATCTGGCGGCCGCGCTCGAGCTCGGCGTTGAATTCGGCGCCGAGCAGGATCGCGACGTTGGTGAGCCACAGCCACACGAGGAACACCACCACCGACGCCAGCGCGCCGTAGGTCTTGTTGTAGGAGGAGAAGCTCGCCACGTAGAAGGCGAACAGCGCCGACACCGCGATCCACAGCAGCACCGCGAGCACGCTTCCGGGGCTGACCCAGGCAAAGCCGGGCTGGCGGACGTTGGGCGCGGCGTAGTAGAGGATGGCGAGGATGATGGAGACGAGCACCACCATCACGGGCCACTTGGCGATGTCCCAGACCTGCACGGCGGTCGAACCCACGCCGATGACGTTGCCGAGCTTCCCCGCGAGCGAGCCGGTGAGCACCACCGCAGCGGCGCTGACGGTCAACAACACGACCGTGATCAGCGTGACGGCGAGGCGGATGGGAATCGTCTTGTAGAAGGGCCGGCCCTCGGGCACGTCCCACACGACGTTGGACGCCCGCATGAAGGCCGCGATGTAGCCCGAGGCCGACCAGAGCGCGGCCAGCAGGCCGACGATGAACAGCACCCCGGCGGTCCGCTGATGGGATTGGATGTTGGTGATCGCGCTCTTGAGGATCGACTGCGCCGCTCCCGGCGCGATCGCGCTGACGTTCTGCAGCATCGGCTGCGTCACCGAATTCCCGATGAGTCCCAGGACGGACACGATCACGATGAGCATGGGGAAGATGGCCAGCACTCCGTAGTACGTGAGGGCGGCCGCAAGATCGGTCAGGTTGTCGCCCTGAAACTCGCGCACGGTGCGCTTGAGCACTCCGCCCCAGGCGGGCTTGGGCACATCGGTCGGCTGATCAGGTTCGCGCTGCTCGGTCATCTCGCCTCCCCCTTTGGTCTGACGCCTCTTCGCAGGCGCGGCGCGATGAGCTGGACGGGCCGCGCCTCTGAGCTATTGCTGCCCTGGCCCGCGGGCGTCTAACACTCAGTCCAGGCCCGCGGCCCTCAGGGCGCGGCGGCCCGAGGCCGTGGCCGCGGCGTGGAGACGAGTGCGGATCGCCGTCTGGGCGCGGCCGAAGGCCTTCTCGTCATGCTCGAGCTGCCACAGGGAATTGGCCAGTGAGCCGACGGCGTCGAGCTCGAAGGCCAGCTGCTCGGGATCAGTGCCGGGCTTGAGCTGACCGCGCGCGGCGGCGACCTTCGCGTGGTGGACGATCGCGGCGATCCAGCGGCGCTTCTGGCCGGCGATGGCATCGCGTACCGGTCCCGGACGCGCGTCGAACTCGTGGTAGGCGTTGGAGAAGAAGCAGCCCCCGCTCATCCCCGGGTCCCGGAGGTAACCGAGCCAGGACTCCATCAGCTCCACGAGCTGGACGACGCCGGGTTCGGCCTCGGCGACCGGCTGCCACACCTGCTCCTCGAACAGCTCTGAGGCCGCCTGCACGGTCTCGAGCTGAAGCTCGAGCTTTGAGCCGAAATGGGCGAACAGCCCGCTCTTGGAGACGCCGAGCTCTGAGGCGAGGCGGCCGATGGACAGTCCCTCCATGCCCTCCCCGGAGGCGAGGTCCACGGCCTTGGCCAGGATCGCGCGCTTGGTGCGGTCGCCGCGGAGCCGGCGGCCGTCGTGGATCTCGTCGGTGCCCGCGGCGGCCGCGGTGGTCTCGGCGGCGTCAGGGGTCTCGGCGGCCTCGGTGATCTCGGTGCTCATGAAATCGGGCTTGACAGTAGCACGATCGTTCGGATAAAAAGAAAGAGCACGACCGTTCGTTCTCTTGACCTGAGGAGTCGTCGACGTCATGTTCCGCTCGCATCACAGCCGTGTCCTGACCCTCGCCGCCGGCGCCGCCTTCCTGGCGCTGCTCGACGTCACCGTCGTCAACCTCGCCATCCCCGCGCTCGGCCGTGCCTACCCGGGCACGAGCGTGACCAGCCTGTCGTGGGTGATCACCGCCTACGCCACCCTGTTCGCCGCGTTGCTCGCGCCGGCCGGGCGGCTGGCCGACGTCATCGGCCGGCGCACGCTGTACCGCGTCGGCGTCGGCGGGTTCGCCGCGCTGTCGCTGATCTGTGCCCTGACGCCGAGCATCCCGGTGCTGCTGGCCGCGCGCGCCGTCCAGGGCGCGTTCGCGGCGATCATGATCCCCGCGTCGCTGGCCATCCTGCTGGCCGACACCCCCGCCGAAAGGCGCGCCACCTCGGTGGCGCTGTGGAGCGCTGCCGGCGCGTTCGCCGCCGCCGTGGGACCGAGCGTGGGCGGGGTCCTCGTCCACGCCTTCGGCTGGCGCTCGCTGTTCGTCATCAACGTCCCCGCGGGGCTGGCC
>JBAQGP010000362.1:0-3738 GCA_049287845.1 Solirubrobacteraceae bacterium
ATCGCCAAGCGCACCGGAGCGCCCGTGCTCGCCATCACCGAGCTGGCCGGCGAGCTTGAGGGAGAGGGGTTGGAGGTCGTCAACTGCAACCTCGGCGGTTCCCACGCGTTCGACTGGGGCTGGGCCAAGCTGGTGCCCGCCTGGCATACCTCGACCACCCCCAAGGGCACCGTCAACACGCCCGCCGGCCTGCTGATCAATTTCAAGGACACGCTCGTCTACCACCTGGGTGACACCGCGCTGTTCTCAGATCTCCAGCTCGTGGGCAAGCGCCGCCGGGTGGAGATCGCGCTGACATGCATCGGCGGCCACTTCACCATGGACCGTCACGACGCCGTCGACGCCGCCGCCTTCGTCGGGGCCCAGACCGTGATCCCCTGCCACTACAACACGTTCCCGCTGATCGAGACCGACGCCCAGGCGTTCAAGGCCGACGTCGAGTCGGCCACGAGCTCGAAGGTCGTGGTCCTCGAGCCGGGCGACGTCCACACGCCATGACCCATGCCATCGTCCTCATCCAGGCGGAGGGGTCGGCTCTGGCCACGCTCGGTGGCGAGCTGGCCGACATCGAGGGGGTGGCCGAGGCGTACTCGGTCACCGGGGAGTGGGACTTCGTGGCGATCTTGAGGCTGCGCGAACAGGAGATGCTCGCGCAGGTGGTCACCGGCAGGCTGTCCCAGCTGTCCGGCGTGCGCCGCACGCAGACCATGGTCGCCTTCGGGGTGTACTCACGCCACGACCTGGAGGCCCTGTTCTCGGTGGGTCAGTAGGCCGGCCAGCGCAGGGCCCCCGGCGGGGCGGCATCTAGCGCGCGTCCGCGGCCGCCAGGGCCTGATCAAAGGCGTCGGCCATGGCGTCGTAGGTGTAGGGCTGCACGGCGGCATGGGCGGCCGCGCCCAGGCGCTCGCGCAGCGCGCCGTCGGCCAGCAGCAGATCGATCGACCGCGCCAGAGCGGGGGCGTCGCCGGGTGCGATCACCAGGCCGGTCTCGCCGTCGATGACCAGGCCTCCGGCCACGGCGCCGACGGCGGTGGTGGCGATCATGGGGCGCCCCTGCTCAAACGCCTCGTTGCAGACCAGACCCCAGGGCTCCTTGAAGCGGGGGGTGGGGACGGAGGGCAGCAGGGCGAAGGTGCAGGCGGCGTAGGCCGCGGGGAGCTGCGGGCGGGGGAGGGGGCCGAGGTGGCGGGTGCGGGGCAAGCCGGCGGTGCGTTGCGCCAGTGGGCCGTCGCCCACCACGACGAGGGTGGCGTCCCCGCCCACCGAGGGCCACGCCCGCGCGATCACCTCCACGCCCTTCTCGGGGACCAGACGTCCCGCGTAGAGGACGAGCGGGCCGTCGCCGAGCTCGTGAGCTGCGCGGAACGCGGCCACCTCGTCGCCGCTCACCGTGCGCCTGAACAGCGCGGGCTCGACGGACTGGGGGGCGACGAAGACGTCTGAGTCGCGGCCCCGGATCGAGGCGACGAACCGGCGGACGTGCTCTCCGTAGGCCAACACCGCGTCGGAGTGGCGAAAGATGCGCCGGGTCACCGGCAGCGCCACGGCGTGCGCCAGCGATCGGGGCTGGTGCCAGATCGACGCCCAGAAGACGAACGGCGTGCCGTACCGGTGAGCCCCCGCGTAGGCGGCCGGCAGCATCGCCCCACCGGCGAAGGGGGCGATGACCGCGTCGTAGCGGCGCCCGAGCGTCAGCGCCTCGCCCCGCCCACGCAGGCGGCGCGCGGGAAAGTCGGCGGCTGCGAGCTGCGCGTCGAGGTCAGCGAACCAGGCCGGCGCATAGCGCTCGCCGCCGCCGTAGCAGAGTACCTCGATGTCGTGGCGCTGGGCCAGCAGGCGGTAGAGCGGGAGGCGGTAGTCGCTGAGATACGTGGTGAGGATGGCGATGGCCACGGCGACGCATGATGGCGGCTCGGGCCGCGCCGGCCCCGCTGGCTCCTGTTCGGGCAAAAACGAGCCAGCAACGGCCCCGAGCATCTAGGTGGCTCGAAAATGCCCCTGACACGGGCAGAACCGAGCCCGGAGCGCCCGCTGGCCGGTTGCTGGCTCGCAAATGCCCATGTCTGACGTGTCTATGCTCGGCGCGATGAGGCTCCGCCCACTGCTTGTGGCGATGGCTACGAGTCTGCTGGTCGCCGCCTGCGGCGGTTCGTCGCACGGCTCCGGCTCCAGCTCCAGCGCCACCGATACGCCGACGGCGTCCTCGCAGACCACCACCTCGTCGGCCATCAGCGCCGTCACCGGCACCTACAGCGTCAGCGGCAACACGGCCGTCACGTCGACAACCGTCGTGCCGCCGGAGGTCCCCAAGAGCCAGAAGCAGAAGCACCACCGCGCCGCGCGCGCGGCCTCCCAGGGCGCTCACGTGCAGACCAGCATGACCGTCAACGCCGCCGGCGACGTCTCACCCCCGGTGGTCTCCGTGCCCTCGGGTGTCGGCGTCGAGATCCACGTCACCAACCACGGCAGCGCCGCTGACACGGTCGCGCTGGCTGTCCCGAGCCATCCCAGCGTCAAGGTGGCCCCCGGCGCGAGCGGCACGCTCGAGACCGCCGGTCTGAAGGACGGCACCTACCACGTCCTGGTCAACGGCACGCCGCGCGGACAGCTCCTGATCGGGGCTCAGGGCGGCCCATAAAGGAGCCGAGCAGCCGAGCGGCCGCGTAGCCGCTCAGCCGAGCGGCCGGGTAGCCGCTCAGCCGATCCGCGAGCCCGGCTCGGCGCCGCGGTCGGGCCGAAGCAGCACGACGCCCCGCTCCTCGTCAAGCGCGCCCAGCACGAGCACCTCGGAGAGGAACGGGCCGATCTGGCGCGGCGCGAAGTTGACCACGCCCACCACCAGCGTGTCCTGAAGCTCGTCGCGGGCATAGTGCGTGACCTGGGCCGAGGAGCGCTTGAGGCCGATCTCCGGGCCGAAATCGATCGTCAGCTTCCACGCGGGCTTGCGGGCCTCGGGAAAGTCCTCGACCGCGACGACGCGGCCGACGCGCATGTCGACCGCCAGGAACTGGTCGAACTCGATCAACGGTGCGCGAGCGCCAGGGCCTCGCGTCCCCACTCCGTGTGGACGTGGGTGCGGAGGAACGCGAGGGTGTGCGACGGTGCGCCGGTCGACTGGGGCGTGGTGCTCGACTGGGGGGCTCCGCTCGACTGCGGCGAGGTCTGCGTTGGCGGCGACGTCTGCGTCGGCGGAGCGGGCGTGGGTGTGGTCGGCGTCGTGGTCGTCGGTGCCGTGGTCGGGTCCGTGGTGGTCGTCCCGGTGGTCGTCCCGGTGGTCGGCGTCGTCGTTGTCGTCGTTGTGGTCGTGGTCGTGGGTGTCGTCGTGGTGACTGTGGGCGTCGTGGCCGCCGTCGTCGGCGTCGTGGCGGCCGCAGACGGCGAGGTGGCGGCGGCCGGGGACGGGGTCGCGACCACCGGCGTGGGCGCGCTGGGGAGGACCGTCGGGTCAGACTGAGACTGCGTCCGTCCGGTCACCGGCGGCTTGGCCGCGACCGTCGTGGGAGCGGTCGTGGTCGTGGTCGTGGCGTCCGTCGGGGTGGTCTTGGTCGCCTTGGCCTTGGCCTTGGCCTTGGCCTTGGCGTTCGCCTTCGCGCTGTCCTTGGGGGCGGCCTGTACGTCGACCGAGGAGCGAGGCTCGGCGTAGGACCGGGCCGTGGGTGACGGCGACGGCGACGTCACGGGCGCCGACACCGTGGAGGCGGGGGTCTGCGCCACGGCCTGGTGCAGATGGCGGTGCGT
>JBAQGP010000363.1:0-4079 GCA_049287845.1 Solirubrobacteraceae bacterium
CTGGTGGAAGGCGACTGCTACCCCGGAGATCTATTGGCCAGCGTGCTTCGAGTAGACGGCGCGTTCTGGGAACGCTCGCCAGATCTCGACGTGTCGGTACGTCAGCTGACGAGGGACCTTTACGAACGATCGAAGCCAGACCCAGGATTGCGGGAGCTCATCGACGCATTCGTACGAGACCATTCAGCTCGGCGCCGGACCTTCCGAACAGGGGCGGCGTGCTCGCGATCAACAGGGTCATGACGACGGGTCAGCCGGATAAGTGGTGGCTGACCGGACCCAATTGCGGAATCGGATCCGAGCACGCGGTTGCGATGGGCCTTCTATCCATGCGGAGGGGGTTGGGGCCGCTTGAGGCCGGTGGCGCGGAGGCGCTGGGTGACAAGGAAGCATCGTCGGCGTCGGCTGCCACGATGTCATGGCATGGAGCTACGCGTCGCGCGCCACACCGATCGGCTCGAGGAGGTGGTCGCGTTCTATAGAGATCGCGTCGGGCTTGCCGAGCTCGGCCGGTTCACCGACCACGATGGATACGACGGGGTTTTCCTCGATCTTCCGGGGACGGGAGCTCACCTGGAGTTCACCGCCGGGGGGGATCTGCCTGGGCCCGACCCGCACCCGGAGTCGCTGCTCGTCCTCTACCTGGAAACGCAGCAGGAGCTCGACACCATCGCAGCACGTCTGAGTCCGAGTGAGACCACGCCGGAGAATCCGTACTGGCAGCGCACCGCGCGCGCCTTCGCAGACCCCGATGGTTTCCAATTGCTGCTCACCCTCCAGGCGAGCCGCGCGAGCTGACGGAGACGGCATACGACAACGTGCTGGCGCCGCGTCCGGCCGTTGGCCATGAATGGACCGTGGTTAACGACGAGCAGGTCCGGTGAGCACCACGCAGCAGCGCCCGTTCATCGCCCGCCAAAGCATCAGACGCGACGTCGGTCACTTCACCGTCAGAGTTCCCGGAGCTCGTATCGACGCACGGGCCAAGCCGCGCCAGGCGGTGGGCGTGTCGCAGTAGGGGTTGGTCGGTGAGACAGTCAGACCTCTGACGCCGGTACCTCGCGAGCCTCCTCAGCGTCCGGTGAGCGATGACTGTACGCCGCAGACGTAAGTTTCCGGCTCGGGAACTTCGGCGCTGATGGCGGGAAGGCGCCTCTTGAACCCTGGGGTGCGGATGGGTCAGGCCCACCAGTGCTCGAGCAGCCACAGCACGTGGGCGTCGGGGACGCCGGCTGCGGCGAGCAGTTGTCTGGCCGCCAGCTTGCTGGATGGTGCGCTGGTCTGAGCGCGAACGTCGATAAAGCGCTCAGGATGCGCGAGATGTTCGACGAGCATGTATTGCGACCCGTTGCGGAGCTGTACCGCAGCCGCGCATGTCTGGCCTGTCGTCTCGGGCTCTGATGGCGTGAGCCGGATTCCGGCACGCTCGAGATCCAACTTGCCATCAGCGCTTAGCTGAGCGACATCTCGGTAGGAGCCGGTGAGCTCACCGAGCGGGATCACGTCAAGCTCAGCAAAGCTCGGGAGCGGCTGGCTTGTCGTCAGGTCGGGGCCGAGCTGCTGCCTTGTCAGAAGCATGGGTTCCCAGAGCTTGAGGTCCTTGGCCTCCATGTATCGCTTGCGCTTCCAGCGGTGCCAGAGCCAGACTGCGCCGGTGTCGGGGCAGGCGTAGTGAGCGGTATCAGCTTCGGTGTCGTCTGCGACCTCGCGAAGGTGACGGCGGGCATAGCGCAGCGCCTCGGTATCCATTAGCTGGCCAAGCTCGCGGCAGCGACAGCGCGGCGTGAGTAACTCGAGATGCACGACCATGCCCCGGTCCCAGATGTTGAGCGGATCGCGACCATGACGAAAGGACACGGGCGCGACAGGAGTCTCCGTCAACGTCCACCGGTCGGTTGACGTCACGGGCCCGACCGGATCGACGACCTCGGGCCAGGCAACCGAAGCCAGCTCGATTCGGCGCACCGTTCCGGTCACAAAGGAGAACGGGCCAATGGTCATCATGGGCACCTCTAGCCCGGCACAAATCGTGAGGCTCCCTTCGATCGGCCCCGTCAAGTCGGTTTGGCACGACAGTCCGTCCGCGGTCGTCACCCAATGATCCTGCTTGCTGAGCGTGACAGAGGTCCTGACACCAAGATGCGCCGGCCAACCCTGGGCCTGATCGACGTCGACCAGCACGACCGGCAGCGTCACGACGTCGTCGAGCTCAAACAGCCGGACACTGTCTTGCTGAACAACCGATCCAAGGAACACCGGCCAAAGCGTCAACGATCCCAAGCGTACCGTTCACGACCGACCGCCCCGCCAAGCAATAAGGCGCCGGCAGCGGCCTAGTGCGCGACGCGCACGCGGCTGCCGCTCTGTCGCCGTTCCGGCACTCTCAGCGAGACTGTTGCTCTTGGCGCCATCCGGCAGCGACCGCGGTCTGAATCATGCCTGCGCCGTCGGGAAAGCAAGGCAGCACAAGCAGATCAGCTACCGCCCTCCTGCTCGCCAATCTCAGGGCCAGCGGGACAGCTCCCGCCTGTTCGGTGAGCGTCCCGCCTGAGACGCTTCGCGGCACCTGCCCGCATGTGCGTCGCCCCGCAAGCGCCTGCCACCAAAGTAGGCTCGCCGCGGGAACGTCACCGACCTTGTAGCCGGACACCGCCAAGCGTAGCCTTGGGCGGGTGCCGGCTTTGCCATTTGACCCAGAGAGTCCGGGTGCTCGACGCCTCGCGCGGGATTGGGTGCCCGAGCTAGAGCGGTGGCTGATGCGAGTCCCCAGCGGCCACGTCTTCCACTTGCCTGACGAGGACGTCGGGGCCGGTCAGACGATGGAGGTGGGAGCTCCCTCAGGCAAGCAACTGCTCGAGCACGGATACGAACTCGTGGGCATCCGGCGGTTACGCCGAGGCGAATAGCCGCGGGACGCCCGTACCATCGAGGCGCAGGATGCGGCAATGAAATTGGCCGCGAGATACGGCGAGGATGCTCTGGCAGCGTACGACGAACAGCTCGCGCGGCTTGATGTCTCTGACCCGGCCTTGGAACAGTTGACGCTGCGCGCGCTAGCGCTCGACAACAAGGCGGGCTTGCTCATGAACCTCGGTCGCATCGACGAAGCGAAGATCCTGTTCACAGCGATCGTCGAGCAGTAGGACAGCGAGGATCGGGCGAACGTGCCGGCGCGCGCCAACCAAGCGCGCGAGACCCTTCGCGCCCTCGCCGATTGACAGCCACCGCCGGCGGAGTTGCCTGCGACAAGCTCGCGAGCGGGACGTCGCGGTCCCAGCGCGCGCCCGAGAGCTGCCGGTTTACTCGAACACCAGCCAGCCCGAGATCGTCCAGTGTCCGTCGGACGTTGGCTTGTGAGACGGCGCGCCGCCGGCGTCAAACTCAGGAATTGACGCTCCGAGGCGTCCGCTGGTCGATGGTCACCGGGCACTGGAGCGGGCGTGGTTCTACCCCAGCTGGCAGACCCGAAAGGATCGAGGCGGTGGCGCGACACACAGCGTAGGCTCTTCACGTGGCCGGCGAGCATGAGTCTGGGCAGGTCCCGAAGTGGATGAAGGATGTTGTCTGTGACCTGCAGCGGCCAGCGCCGATCAATCTGCAGCTTGGCTTCGTGCCCGGTGAGCGTGGCGGCCACTTTTGGATCTGGGAGGATGAGGAGGGGGGTGGGGCGGCTGGGTGCGGGATCGCCCAAGACGACGGCCCAGAGGCTCGCGTCGAACTCGCGTATTGGCTGCAGGAACAGTTTTTCGCTGAATCCCACGGTGCGTGGGGCGAGGCGCGACCTGAATGTCCGTCTCATCCTCACCCTGCGGTCCCTACGGAGCTGGACGGTGAGGCGTGGTGGGTCTGTCCGCTGGATGGCCATCGCGTGGGACAGATCGGCCGGCTCGGCCACTGACATGACCCCGTCCGCACTCCGGCACACGGTGTCCGGTGCGCCTTGGACGATTGAGACCCGCCAGGTCTCTCCTCGCCCTGGTAAGGCTCCGTTTCGCCAGTGACGGGTGGAAGGCTAGGTGCTTGTCTGAAGTCCGAGTAGCCGGCGCCCGTGGTGCTGCAGATCCGCGACGCGCTGGGTG
>JBAQGP010000364.1:0-4044 GCA_049287845.1 Solirubrobacteraceae bacterium
GGGTCATACGAGGCGATCGACTCCAGCGCACGCGCGAACGTCTCGGCGGCAAGGTCGGCGGCCACTTCAGGGCTGCCGGTGGCGCCAACGAAGAAGCCCAGGATCGACCGCTCGAAATGCCGGTAGAACGCGGCAAAGCGCTCGGCGCTCGATTGCGCCGCCGCGAGCAACGCCTGCTCATCAACATCTGCTCGGCTCATCCATCACCCATTAGCGCAACTCCGGACTTTGTGACCGTCCGGAGCGGTGCGCTGGACCGTGGGGCCAGAGTTTGCTGAGATGCGCTGAGTTCCCCTCGCTCGTCTGGTCAGTTCCCGCTCGTAATGTGTGCGGCGGTCACCGAGGCCGGCGTGCGCGCCTGACCAGCACCAAGCTGCTCGCCACCAGCCACGCGAACAGCACCACCGCCGCTAGCAGCAACACGCCGTAGAAAAGCGAGCCGTTGTTTGTCGGCCCGAGCATCGTGGTCGCGCTCGTCACCCCGAGGGCGAGTGCGACGACGCTCAGCCAGCACAGCCATCCAGGGAGCGTCCGCTCGTGCCGGATCGCGGCCGCGAACGCGCCGGCGCTCAGAGCGAGCGGCACCCCGATCGCCGGGCCGCCGGCGAGGTAGGAAAGAACAACGAGCGCATGAGCCGACGCCGGATCGCTTGCGACGGACTGCTCCGCGAGCACTCGGTAGCAGAGCGCGGACATCGCCAGGAACGCCGCGGCGATGATCCCGCCGGCGAGCGCGAGCGCGGCGAGACGAACGCCAGCGGAGCGCAGCCGTGCGTATAGGTATGACGCGAATGTCGCGAGCGCAGCAGCCGCAAGCAGATGGAAGAAGCTCAGCGCCCGCACTTCGGAGGGGTTGCGCAGGAAGTACTCGCGCAGCTGGGAGGGCGTCGCGCTCATCGCCGGAAAGTTCGTCGTCGCGAGTAGGTCGCCGAACACCAGCCCACACGCGAAAAGCACAACGGCAAATGCCCCGGAGGCCGCCCACACCGCCTCCACCCGTGCTGACATCGACTCCTCTCTCACGTCATGCCGCATCGACCCATTCCAGCACGCGCGACCGTCGCCGCTGCCAGTCGCAGCGTCAGAAGTCCATTTCGCCGCCGAAGGCGGACAAGCCCACGACCGGAACGGCGCCGCTGCGGGGAGTATCCGCCTGAAGCAGCAGGGACATCGCCGGCGGCGACGTGGCCGCTTCGGTGCTTGCAGATCCTGTCGGTGTGAGGGCGGGCCCGGTATTCGCGGTGGCGCGGGCAACGGCCGGAGTATGGGGCCGTGGCGTGAGACGGCGTGCGGCGGCGTTCGTTCTCGGCGAGGTGCCCATGGCGGCGAGATTGTCCTACGCCGCGGGCGGGTCCGGCATCAGCAGGAGTCCCATCACGAGCTTCTCGATCAGCTCGGCGTACTGGTCCGGCGTCCAGCCGCATTCGTCCGTGAGGCGCAGGAAGATCGTCTCGTTGGCGCAGGTTGCGAACAGGACCGCGGCGGCTTGCTCGACAGGAACGCCGGGCGCAAGCGCTCCGCGCTCGGCCAGGGCGGTGGCGAACTCGCGCATGTCGCTGCGGATGTTGGCATGTGCGCGCGTGCGAGCCTCCCGCAATCGGGGGTCGCTAGCCGCGTTCGCCTCCCCCAGCCACAACGCTGGCGCGGCGCGCGACATCAACGCGGCGGCGCCGGCCGCGAAGCGGTACACGGCCTCCGGTACTGAGGCGGCGCCCAGCATTTCGGTCCACGGCGCACGGCGGGTCAGCGGCTGATCGCCCTCGCCGCCGCGCACGCCGACGCGGATGATCTCACTCAAGAGCGCGGCCTTGGACGGGTAGGCCAGGTAGAGCGTTTTTTCGGCCACGCCGGCCTCGGCCGCGATCCTGAGCATCGTTGTCGGCTCGTAGCCGTCGCGCATGAACAGCCGCTCGGCAACCGCGCGCATACGCAGGCGCCGCTCAAGCGCCGCTTGGGCGCGCTTGGGCGAGTGGTAGGGACGGCGGGGAGGGCCGTCGACGTCGGTCTTGCTTTCGCTCATCTAATTCGTTACAGTGTCACTATAGGCACTACCAACATGTAGGAGGGACCGATGCTCGCACGCCTGGCGACTTTCAACTCACAGCCGGCCGACCCTGACGACGCCAACGTCCAGTACCTGCGCGACACGATCAAGTCCGTCCCCGGTTTTGTGGCCGGCTTTCATATGCTTGACGAGCAGTCTGGCAAGGCCTATTCGCTCGTCGTCCTGGAGAACGAGGCGAGTGGCGCCCGGCTCCGCGAAACGCTGGCGCAACGGCCGGCCGAGCGGCGGGTCGGCGTCGATCCCGACCACGTGCAGTTCCTGACCGCGAGGGCCTTCTGAACCCGACGCACGCCGCGAGGCGAACCCCGGCAGCAGCGACGCGTGGTCGCTGCCCGGCACCGGCAACCCAAGGTCTGGTTCAGAGCCGGAGGGCGCAGGACGTGGATCCTGCGCCCTGTGGTCCGCAGCGCATGCCGCAAGCGGATCATCGATCAGGCACCTGCGTCGGGACGCGTTGCGCGCCGGCGAGGTCATGGTCATGTCGCCTGGCGTCTGACCGACGACCCGTCCGGGTGGCCGACGCGACCCGAGTGGAGACGGCGCGCGGACCGGCGAGCGATGTCAGGCGGTCCACCGCTCAGCGATGGTGTTGCCGACGGCCATGCACCACCGGGGGGTGGGACAGGACACCGACCCCAGTTGCACCGGTCCGCGCCGCAAGGCGATCTGCGTCCACGTCGACCCGTTCCAGGTGGCCGCGAGCGGGCCGACGGCACCGTTGGTCGCGTTGTAGCCGCCGACCGCCGCGCACAACGTGGATGCCGCACACGAGATCGCGAAGAGGACGGTCGTCGGGTTGCCCGTCAGCGACGGGCTGCGGTAGGCCGAGGGCGGGAACGCAAGCGTTGACGCCGAGAATGCGCTGCCGTCGCCCGGTGCGGCGATCGCCTGATCAGTGCCGGCGTCGGTCCCAGGGGCGTACCCGGGACCGGGCTCGAACCCGCTGCCAACACCCAGGCAGGCCAATGCCCTGGTGCAGCTGACGCCGAGCAGGCCATCGCCGAGCGTGCCTGCCGGGGTGGACACCGAGCCAAGGTCCCAGGACGACCCGTTCCAGTGCTCCACCACGTTGGGGTACTCCACCTGCTGGTTGTTGGCGTCGGGCGCGCCGAGCACGTGCTCAAAGCCGCCCACGGCAGTGCAGGCGTGGGTCGAGGGACAGGAGATCGACGTCAGCGGCGCCGCGGCGGTCGGCTCGCCGGCCAGCGTCCAGCGCGATCCGTTCCAGTGCTCAATCAAGGGGACGCCGGGAGCGTTGCCGGCCCCGAAAGGCACCGCCTGACCGACGGCGAAGCAGAGCGTGGCGCTCGGGCAGGCGACCGCGTCAAGCCGCGCGTTGACCGCCCGATACCCGCTCGGGGCGGCCGGCTTGGGCGCGGTTTCAATCCTCCAACGGTGACCATCCCATCGCTCGATGAACGGGTCAACCGGCCGCGTCTCGCGCGGCAAGCGCTCGCCAACGGCGACGCACGAGGTCATCGACCGGCAGCTCACGGCGGCGACGCCGGCGCCCCGCGGATCGGGGACGTCGGTGCTCACCGCCCAGCGTCGGCCGTTCCACTGACCAGTCGCGGCCCGGGTCCGCCTCGCCCCAAGTGCCAAGCACCAACGCGCGGAAGTGCAACTCACCGCGGCCAAGGACGTATGGCTGGGCAGCGATACGGTCGACCACCCTGCCGCCAAGACGCCGGCCGGCGCGACGAAGAGGAGCCCGAGCACGAGAGCGACGAGAAGACGGGTGCGCACGGCTGCTTCAACGCAGCAGATCAGACAAGGTTGCGGCGTCCGCACGGAGCTGGCACGTGTCCCGAATACGCGAAAACCCCGGGATTCCGGGGCTTTCGAAGTGGGCCGTGGAGGGATCGAACCTCCGACCTTGGGATTAAGAGTCGCTCCTTAGCAGGGGTTTTGCCCGTATCTACGGGCGTTTGTCTTCCCCGAGATGCTCTGAGTTCGCCTCAGAATGCCTAGTTCGGGAC
>JBAQGP010000365.1:0-6195 GCA_049287845.1 Solirubrobacteraceae bacterium
GGACGCGGTCGCGCAACGCCGGCCGGTGTGCGGCGCGGCGCAACGCGATCGCGTTCTTGGCCTCGTCCCACAACCGTCCGGAGCCGAGCACGATCGGGTCGCGCCCCGTCAATCCGGCGGTCTCGGCCAGGCTGGTGCCGTTGGGGATGACCTGCCCGGACACACGCAGCGGCCCGTACCAGCGCTCGAGTTCGGACAGCATCGTCCGCGAGGGTGCGACCACTGCCGCGGCGCCGGCCAGACCGGAGCGCACGACCGTCCGGTAGCGGGCCCAGTCCGCGGGTGGCGCCGTGCCGTGGACCGCCGCCCACCACGAGAACACGCAGGAGTGTCCGACGATGAGGGCAGGCGCACGAAACGGCGCGTCGCCGTGAGCGAACCCGTTGAGGTGAACGACGTCCGGTTCCAGCTCGCGCTCGAGCTCGAGCAGCAGCCGCTCGGCGGTGGCCAGATCGCGCCACGGCTCGGACATCCACTCGAGCTTGAGCCCGGTTTCGATCACCCGCTCGACCCCGGCGCCCGCCAGCTGCCGGCGCTGATCGTCGCTGGGCTCGCGTCCGAATGTGACGATGACCACCTCGGCCCCGTGTCGCTTCAGCTCCGCGGCGAGCTCCGCGCCGTATGTGAACACCCCGCCCACCGTATCGACGGTCATGAGGATCCTCACCGGGAGCCCTCCGGGGCCTCCGGGGCCTCCGGGGCCTCCGGAACTTCCGCGGCCTCCGCGGCGGCCAGCGCGTAGGTCGCGTCCAGCGCGGCTGCGACCGTGATCGCACCCTCGATCGCCGGGTCATAGCCGGGATCGGTGACCAGCGCGCGGGCCCAGGCGGTGAGGGCCCGGGGACCCCATTCGTCGGGCGGATCGCACATGAGCTCACGCTGGCGGCCCCGCAACCGGTGCGCCGAGAAGTCCAGGAAGGAGCCGTCGACGTTGGCGATCTGGACGGCGGCGTCACTGCCGCGCACGGTCACCGCAATCTCGCAGTCGGCTCCCACCGGCTCCTGCCACGAGCAGGCCACGCGCGCGGCGATCCGGCTGTCGATGACGAGGTGGGCCAGCGCGAAGTCCTCCACCGCATCGGGCTCGGCCGATCGGTCCAGTGGCCGGCCTTCCCGCAGCACCTGCGCCGCACGAACCTCGACCGTGCGGCCGCCGGTCAGCCACAGGGCGAGATCGACGAGATGGGTGCCGAGATCGATCAGGCACCCCCCGCCGGCCAGCCGCCGGTCCCAGAACCACGGCTTGTCAGGACCGTAGGCGTTGTGGAAGGTCAGGTCGACCGCGAAGACCTCGCCGAGCTCTCCAGCGACAATCGCGGCGCGGGCCGACCGGGTGGCCGTCAGCCACCGATAGGAGAGATCGATGCCAAGACGCCGATCTGCCGCCCGCGCGGCGTCCACGACACGGCGGGCCTCGTCCGCGTCGCGCGCCAACGGCTTCTGGCAGAACACCGCGAACCCCTGCCGGAGCGCGGCGATCGCCTGTTCGGCGTGCAGGGCGCTCGGCGTGGCGATGACGATCCCGTCCAACTCATGCGCCAGCAGCTCGTCCAGCCCGGTCACCGGAATCAGTCCGGGCAGCGCCTTCGCCGCCGCGTTGCGCGCGGCCGGATCGGGATCGGCGATCGCGACGGCGTGGGCGTGGCCCGCGCCGCAGACGGCCTGCATGCGCTCGCGCCCGATCCAGCCCGCGCCGAGGAAGCCCAGGCGTGCCGCGCGCGAGGCGGCGGCACTGAAAGGCGCCTCTACGGACATACGAGCGCCTTCACCGTCGTGCCCGCGGAATCGCTCATCGCCGTGAATGCCTCGGCCACATCCTCGAGGCCGAAGCGGTCGGTGTAGAGCGGGTCGGGATCCAGCCGTCCCTCGGCGATCGCGGCGGCCGCCGCGGCGATGCCCCCCACGTAGACCGCCGGGTCGCGCTCATGCGCGTTGATCACGTCGATCCCCCGCCAGTTCCAGCTCTGCATGTCGACGGTTCGGCGTCCGTCCTGATGAAAGCCTGCAACGACCAGCCGCCCACGCTCCCGCACGAGCGCGCTGGCGACGTCGAGGGTCGTCTGGACACCGGCGGCCTCGATCACGACGTCGCACAGCTCGCCATCGATCAGCTCACGGACCTCCTGGATGGGATCACCGTCCAATCCGACGGCCGCCTGAGCGCCCATGGTGAGCGACATCTCGCGTGAGAGGGCCCGGCGCGAGACGCCGATCACGCGGGCACCGCTCCGCGCTGACATCTGGGTCACGATCGATCCCAAGAATCCGACGCCGACGACCGCAACGGTGTCGCCGGGGGCGATCCCGGAGCGGCGAAAGACGTTGACCGCGCAACCGAGCGCCTCCCCGGGGAACGGGCGGCCGTCAAGCGCGGGCCCGAGCGCGACCAGCCGGCCGGTGTCGGCGATGTCGTAGTCGGCGTAGCCGCGGTAGCTGAGCGCGGCGACCCGCTCGCCCTCGGCGACACCGGACACGCCGGGACCGACCGCGTCGACGATGCCCCATGTCTCGTGGCCGGGCGCGCCGTGCTCCTGGGGGTAGGTGAACCAGTCGCGACCCTCCCATACGGGCAGATCCGAGCCGCACACCCCGCAGCCCTCCAGGCGCAGGCGGACCTGGCCGGGGCCTGGCTCGGGGACGGGGGCCTCGGCGAGCTCGACGTGCCCGCTGCCGCACAGCACGGCGGCGCGCATCGTAGGTCCGCCGCGGACCGGCGACGCGGTCGCCGCAGCCGACTCCATCACGCGACGGCCGCGGCCGTTTGCGAGTCCGCGACAAGCCAGTCGTGGAGCGCTTTGATGCCCTCGCGCGGTCCGATCTCAGACGTCCACCCGGTGGCGGCGGTGAACCGCGACGTGTCCGACACGTAGTAGCGCTGATCGGCGGCCCGCCACCCCTCATGACGCAGCGTGGGCATCTGGCCGTGCACGTCGCGCACGATGTCGATGACGTCGATCAGGCTCACCGCGTTGGCCGGACCACCGCCGATGTTGAACGCCTGTCCGGCGAGCGGCGTTGCTCTGGCCTCGGCGAGCTCGAAGGCGCGTACGAGATCTCCGACGTCGAGGATGTCGCGCACCTGCTTGCCGTCGCCGAAGATCGTGATCGGCGACCCGGCCAGCGCCGACAGCGCGAAGTGCGCGACCCAGCCCTGGTCCTCGTTGCCCTGCTGATGGGGTCCGTAGATGCAGCTCATGCGGAACACCACGCTCGGGACGCCGTAGCTGCGGCTCCAGTCCAGGACGTACTGGTCAGCAGCCCCCTTCGAGCAGCCGTAAGGGGTACAGAACTGCAGCGGTCGACGCTCGGACACCCCGCTGCGCTGGGCGGGATCCGCCGGCTCGTAGCGACCGTCGCGATCGATCACCGCGATGTCCTCGAGCGATCCGTAGACCTTGTTGGTGGAGGTGAACAGGACGGCCGGCGGCCGGCTGCGCGATCGCACCGCGTCGAGCAGATGGAGGGTGCCCAGCACGTTGACCGCGGCGTCGGTCATCGGCTCGTCCAGGCTGGTCGTCACGGCGACCTGGGCGGCGAGGTGGAACACGCTCTGCACCCCGGCGACCGCTCGCCGCACGACGTCGGGGTCGCGGACGTCTCCGATCTCGACCTCCAGCGTCGCTCCGTGGACTTCCTCCAGCCAGCGGAGGTTGCCCTCAACGCCAGGGCGCGACAGATCGTCAAGGATGCGCACGCGCCGTCCCGCGCGCAGCAGATGGTCTGCGATGTTGGTGCCCACGAACCCGGCCCCGCCCGTGATCAATGCCGTCCTCACAGGGTCAGCCCCCGGGCCGCCAGCTCAGCGGCCGCCGAGTCGACTCGGTCATCGGGCGCCTGCCCCTCCAACCACTCGGCCAGTTCGGCCAGCCCGTCGTCCAGTGCCACCTCCGGCGCGTACTCGATGGCTTCGGCGGCGAGCGAGATGTCGGCGAAGCAATGGCGCACGTCTCCGACTCGGAAGCGCCCGGTCACCTCGGGCTCGATGTCCTGACGGTCCAGCACGACGGCCAGTCGTCGGGCGACCTCCCGCACCGAAACGCTCATACCGCTGCCAACGTTGATGGCACGTCCGTCCGCCCCCGGGCACTTGATGGCCAGCGCGCACGCGCGAGCGACATCGTGCACGCTGACAAAGTCGCGCCGCTGCTCCCCGTCCTCGAAGATGAGCGGGCGCCGCTGGTTGAGCATGCGGCTGGCGAAGATCGCCAGCACGCCGGTGTAGGGGTTCGACAGCGCCTGGTCGGGTCCGTAGGCGTTGAAGAAGCGCAGCGCCACGGTGGGGACGTCGTAGGCCGCGCCGGCGATCAGGCTCATCCGCTCCTGGTCGTACTTGCCCAGGGCGTAGACCGAGGTGAGGGAGGGCTG
Organism: Solirubrobacteraceae bacterium; assembly: GCA_049287845.1. Taxonomy (GTDB): domain Bacteria; phylum Actinomycetota; class Thermoleophilia; order Solirubrobacterales; family Solirubrobacteraceae; genus Palsa-465. The sequence continues at coordinate 4,366 of JBAQGP010000365.1, forward strand.
CTTGTACTCCGGCGTCGTGATCGGCTCAAGCGGCCGCCCGTCAGGTCCCTCGGGCTCCCACATCCCCGCCTGAAGCCGCTCACGGCCGCGAGCCGCGTGCTCCACGAGCTCCCCGTCGGAATCGCGGTACAGCCCCTCGCCGTAGATGCTCATGCTCGACGCGACGAGCAGCTTACGTACCGGACGCTCGGCGATCGCCTCCAGCACGATGGCGGTCCCGAGGGCGTTGACCGACGTGTACTCGGCCATCTCATACATGCTCTGACCCACCCCGACCCGGGCGGCGAGGTGCACGACGACGTCGACGTCAACGAGCGCACGGCGGACGGCGTCGCGGTCACGCACGTCGCCGACGATCAGCTCGACGTCGGGGTCGAGGTAGTCAGGGCGCTCACCGGCAGGATGCACCTGCGGGTTGAGATCGTCGAGGACGCGCACCTCATCCCCGTCGATGAGCAGCCGACGGGCGAGATGTGACCCGATAAAGCCGGCGCCCCCGGTGATCAGCACGATTTCGGACAAGTCTTTCCCTCCATCGCTCGGCTCTGCCGAGCGCTCCGGTTCTTCATCTTCAAGTTCAACCGCACTACCGCCGGGAGGGGTGCGGCAAACATCGCCCGGCCTCCCGCCTTCCTCCTCGATGTAGCCTCGGCCGCCGTGCCCGTGGGCGAACTCGCAATCGTTCTTCACACCCACATGCCCTACGTGGAGAGCGGCGGAGGTTGGCCGCATCCGCAGAACCCCCCGCAAGGACCGGACTGGGAAGGCTTCGGGACCTGGCCCTTCGGCGAGGAATGGCTGTGGGAGGCGATCGCCACCAGCTATCTGCCGCTACTCGACGTGCTGGCCGCACCGGGGGGCGAGCGCATCACGGTTTCGATCACACCGGTGCTGGCCGACCAGCTCGAGGTGGCCGGCGCGCTCGAGCGCTGCGCGCAGTTCCTCGAGATCCTCCGGCCGGAGTCGCATCGGCTCGACATCCAGGAGCTGACCGGGGCGGGCCACCACGCGCTCGCCGATGAGCTGGAACGCTCAGCGGCTGAGTACGCGGCCGCGGCGCGGCGCCTGGCGGAGCTGATGGCGAGCGGCGGGTTGCTCGCGGCCCTGGCTCGCCACGTGAGCTGGACCTCTTCAGCCACCCACGCGATCCTGCCCCTGCTGGCCACCGACGCCGGGGCGCTCATGCAGGTCCAGACCGGAGTCGCCTCGCACCGGCGCCGCTTCGGCGGCTGGCACGGCGGCTTCTGGCTGCCCGAGTGCGCACACACGCCGTGGCTGGATGAGCTGCTCGAGGACGCCGGGGTGCGCGCCACCTGCGTCGAGCTGACCGGCGTCTTCGGCCTCGGCGATCCGCGTCATCTGCGACCGCTGGCGGCCACCGACGGGCCGGTGCTCTGGCCCATTGACCGTGCCACGATGGCGCTGGTGTGGGCACACGACGGCTATCCCTCGCGGGGCCCCTACCGAGACTCCCATCGCCATACCACCCACCGCCATCACGTCTGGCGCAACGACGGCGCCGCCTATGACCACCGCGCGGCGCAAGAGCAGGCTCGTGCCGACGCGGCCGAATTCGTGTCACACGTGCGCCGCCGCGTCGCCGGCGGGGGGGTCTGCGTCTGCGCCCTGGACACCGAGCTGCTCGGACACTGGTGGTATGAGGGTGTCCACTGGCTGGCCGCGGTGCTCGATGAGTCGGTGCGGCAGGGCCTCGCGCTGACGACGCTCGACGACGCGCTCGCCCGCCACGAGCCGACGCCGGCACCGGAGCCGCTGCCGGTGAGCAGCTGGGGCGACGGCGGTGACCTGCGCACGTGGTCGGGGCCGCGG
>JBAQGP010000366.1:0-2170 GCA_049287845.1 Solirubrobacteraceae bacterium
CGCTGCGCCTGCACCAGTGCGGTCTGCCCAAGCTGATGGCGCTGGAGCTGTTCAAGCCGTTCATCATGGCTCGCCTCGTCGAGCGCAAGTCCGCGCAGAACATCAAGGCGGCCAAGAAGATGGTCGATTCGATGATCCCCGAGGTGTGGGATGTGCTCGAGGAGGTCATCCACGAGCATCCCGTGCTGCTGAACCGCGCGCCGACGCTGCACCGCCTGGGTATCCAGGCGTTCGAGCCGGTGCTGGTCGAGGGCAAGGCCATCCAGGTCCACCCGCTCGTCTGTCACGCCTTCAACGCCGACTTCGACGGCGACCAGATGGCGGTCCACCTCCCGCTGTCGGCGGAGGCACAGGCCGAGGCGCGGATCCTGATGCTGTCGGCCAACAACATCCTGTCCCCCGCGCACGGGGCGCCGCTGGCGACGCCGTCGCAGGACATGGTGCTGGGCGCCTACTACCTCACCTATGGCCCGGACGCCAGCGAGCTGGCGAAGCTGAACCCGATGGAGATCACACCCCGGCCGCATCCGTTCCGCACCGCCCAGGAGGCGGAGTGGTCCTATGAGCACGGCGTGGTCAAGCTGCACGACCTGGCCGAGTACCGGCCGATCGGCCGCAACGAGGGTCACATCCTGACCACCGTCGGGCGGGTCATCTACAACGAGAAGATCGAGCGTGCCCTCCAGGAGGCGCTGGGCGAGCAGTTCGACCCCGACACCTACGAGTTCATCAATCGCTCGATGCGCAAGAAGGACACGACCAAGATGATCGACGACCTCGTGCAGCTGTACGGGGCCCCGACGATCTCCCAGGTCCTGGACGCGTTCAAGGACGTCGGATTCCAGTACGCCACCCGTGCCGGCGTGACGTTCTCCAAGAACGACGTGCAGACGCCTCCCTCCAAGGAGGAGATCCTGGCGCGCTACGACACGGAGCTGGCGACGATCGAGGCACAGTACGAGGACGGCGAGATCACCCAGGAGGAGCGCCACGAGGCGGTCACCGGCCTGTGGGATCGCGCGACCAACGAGGTGGGGGAGGCGCTCTACGCGCACCTGGACAACCTCAACCCGATCGCCATGATGGCCAACTCGGGCGCCCGTGGCTCGTTCTCGCAGATCCGGCAGCTCGCCGGGATGCGCGGCCTCATGGCCAACCCGAAGGGCGAGATCATCGAGCGTCCGATCAAGGCCAACTTCATGGAGGGCCTGACCGTGCTCGAGTACTTCATCAGTACCCACGGCGCGCGCAAGGGTCTGGCCGACACGGCGCTCCGCACCGCCGACTCGGGCTACCTGACCCGGCGCCTGGTCGACGTCTCCCAGGACGTGATCATCCGCCAGGATGACTGCGGCACCGAGGAGTACATCGAGATGCCGGTGTCCGAGCTCGAGGTTGATCCGGAGACCCGGGGGCTGCGGCCGACCGGGGCTCCCAACACCGCCCTCATCGGCCGGATCGCCGCTCGGGACATCACCACCAAGCGCGGACGCGTGATCGCCGAGCAGGGCAAGGAGATCGACCGCGCCGAGCTGGCCGATCTGGCTGAGGCCCACCAGGACGACACCGACAAGGGTGAGCTCATCACCGTGCCGGTGCGCTCGGTGCTCAAGTGCGAGGCCCCGACGGGCGTGTGCCAGGCGTGCTACGGCCGATCCATGGCGAGCGGCAAGCTGGCCCAGATCGGCGACGCGGTGGGCATCATCGCCGCCCAGTCGATCGGGGAGCCCGGTACCCAGCTGACCATGCGCACGTTCCACACCGGCGGCGTCGCCGGCGCGGACATCACGCACGGCCTGCCCCGCGTGGTGGAGCTGTTCGAGGCGCGCAAGCCCAAGGGCCTGGCCAAGATCTCCGAGGTCGGCGGCAAGGTCTCGATCGAGGACACCGATAAGGCGATCACCGTGGTCATCACCGACGACGGCGGCGAGGAGCACCGTCACACGTTCCCGCGACGGACGCTGCTCTACGTGGACTCCGGCCAGAAGATCGAACCGGGTACGCAGCTCAACGAGGGCTCGCTGTACCCCCACGAGCTGCTGGCAATCCGCGGCCGGACCGAGACCGAGCTGTACTTCGTCCGCGAGGTCCAGGAGGTCTACAAGTCCCAGGGCGTGGACATCAACGACAAGCACATCGAGCTGATCGTGCGCCAGATGATGAAGAAGGT
>JBAQGP010000367.1:0-5682 GCA_049287845.1 Solirubrobacteraceae bacterium
GCCCAGGCGCAGCGCGCGGTGAATCCCGCGCGCCGCGCCGCAGCTTGGACGCAACCGGCCTGTCGCGTCCTCGGTGCCGCGGCGCAGCAGCATCGGGTTGCTCCTCCTCGAGCGCCTGCGTCGTCCGCGCTCGGCGGACTGATGTCGCGAAGCTTACCGCTATGTGCCGTCTGTCACACTCCGGTCAGCCGGCGGCCCCTAGACGCCGGCGGGAATGAGGATGCCGCGGCCCTGCAGACGCCCGCCATCGAGATCGGCCATGGCGTCGTTGATGGCGTCGAGCGGGTAGGTGCTGGTGTGCAGCGTGACCTTGCCCTGGGCGGTCAGGGTCATCAGCTCCTGCAGATCGGCGTAGGTGCCGACGAGGTTGCCGATGAACGAGATCTCGCGGCTGATGACGTCGATCGTGGGGATGTTGATGTTCTCGCCGTAGCCGATGACGTAGTAGAAGCCGCCGTCACGAACCATCGCGATCCCGTCCTCGATCGCGCCCTTCTCCCCCACGAAGTCGATGATGGCCTCCGCGCCGAAGCCGTCGGTCATCTCCTTGACGGTGTCCACGTGCGTTCCGTCGACCTTCACGGTCTGGTCGGCCCCCATCTCTCCCGCCAGCGCCAGCGCCTTCTCGGACGGATCGATGACGATCACCTCGGCCGGGGTGTAGGCCTTCAGGCACTGGATGCCGATGTGCCCGAGGCCGCCGGCGCCGATGACGACCACGCGCGTGCCCGCGCCGAGCACGGGAATCGCCTTCTTGACGGCGTGGATGGCGGTGAGGCCGGCATCGGCCAGGGCGGCGATGTCCTTGGGCTCGAGACTCTTGTCGAGCTTGACCACCGAGCGTGCGGAGGTCTTGAGCAGGTCGGCGAAGCCACCGTCGCGGTTGATCCCGGGGAACGAGCCGTTGAGGCAGTGCATGTCGTCGCCGACCCGGCAGGGCAGGCACAGCCCGCAGGAGATGAAGGGATGGACGATCACGGTGTCGCCGACCTCGACGTTGGTGACGCCCGAGCCGATCTCGTGCACCCAGCCCGCGTTCTCATGTCCGGGCGTATAGGGGAGCGCGACGCCGGACTTCTCAGCCCACTGGCCCTCCTGGATGTGCAGATCGGTGCGGCACAGGCCGGCGGCGCCGATCCGCACGATCACGTCGAACGGACCATCGGCCTTGGGCTCGTCGATGGAGTCGAGCGCCAGGGCGTCGTGGTAAGCGTGGAGCCTCGCGGCCTTCATCTCCCTACCTCCTGTGTCTCTGCGTCAAGGTTGTGACGGAAGGCCAGCAACGAGCGGCAGATGCCGCCGTTGGCCTCCAGGCTGGTGCGCACCAGCCGGGCGGTGCGCAGCCACCGGGTCAGCTGCTCGGGTGCCACCGGCTCACCGTTGGGCATGACGAACGCCGGCGCGTCCGCGGCCGCCGAGAAGCCGAGCCGCTCGCGTAGCTCCAGCGCCCGGGCGGCGTCGGCACTGTCAAGCGGCAGCTGGGAGACCGTGGCCGACACGACCGCCTCCCGGCTCCAGCCGCCGGCCAGCATCTGCTCGCAGACGCGCGCCTGACGCGCGATCAGCGCCTTGCGGGTGAAGAGCTCGCGCAGCGCCTCCAGGTCGTCGTCCTCGGTCTCGCCGGGGAAGGCGCCGGTGAAACCCGCGCCGTCGCGCATCGCCGAGTTGATCTCATCACCGGTGTAGTGGTCCTCCAGCTGTACGGTGACAGCGCGCACGCCCGGCACCGACCGCGCCGCCCGGCGGGCGTCCGAGGCCATGAGGAACGCGAAGTTGGGGGCGCACTGCGGGGTCGGCAGCCGCAACAGGACATCGACTTCACCGCCCGGCGTCACGGTGCACGAGGTGACGAAGCGCAGCGACGTGATCGGCTCGTCGAGCTCCGGGTCATAGACGCCCGCGAGCGCGTCGAGAACCTGGTCGCGCAACCCCGCGCGACCCGCCGCCTTCTCGGCGGCGGGGGCGCGAGTCGGGCGCGTGTCGGCCTCCGACGGCGAGGAGGCCGCAGGCCTCATCCGGCTTCGACCAGCTGAGCGTCGTCCTTGGCCGCGGCGTCGGGTTCGCCCATGCCGTCGGGGACCTCGATGCCGTACAGCTTGGCGGCGTTGAGCCCGAGGATCTTGCGCTTGCCGGTGTCGTTGAGGCGCGGGTAATCCGAGAACTCGTGGTGATCCGGATCGGGATAGTCCCAGTCCAGGAACCCGTCGATCTGCCACTTGGGCTCCCAGATCCCGTAGTCAGATCCGAAGAGCATCTTGTCCTCGCCGACCCAGAACAGCAGCTCGCCCATGACCTTGGCGAAGAACCGCGGGCGAGCGTGCATGAGCCCGCCGATCACCACCGACAGGCCGGCGTAGACGTTGGGCTCCTGCGTCGCCATGAAGCAGAAGTCCTCGATCCGGGGCAGCCCGACGTGCTCGATGATGAAGTTGAGCTCCGGATTGTCGGTCGCGGCCTTGTCGACGTCGCGAGGATCGAAGGCGTCCTTATCCAGCGGCCAGATCGTCGGGCCCTTGTGAACGTGGATGTTCTTGATGCCCAGCTCCTTGCACTTGTCAAGGAACGGCTGGGTCGCATCGTCGTCCAGTCGCCACCCGCGCGAACCGTTGTTCCACTCGGCGGTGTAGAGCTTGACGCCCTGGAGGTTCCACCGCTTGGCGTCCTCCTCGAGCTGCTTGAGCCCGGCCTCGCCCTCCCGCGGATCCCACCGACCGTTGACGATCAGCTTGCCGGGATGCTTCTCGGCCATGGCACCGTTGGCCTCGGCGGTGTTGAAGCCCGTCGTGTACCACTCCTTCAGGTACGTCGACTGGAAGATCCCGACGTCGACGCCGCCGTCCTCGAACACGTCCTTGACGAAGTCGGCCTCCGAGTACTTCATGAACTTCTCGATCGGCCAGTGCGTCTCGGCGGGACCGAGGCCCATATAGGCGTGGAAGCACTCGATCCACCCCTTGGCGTACTGCTCCTGCCCCTTGACCCAGTTCTCGGGACTGGCGTCCCACATGTGGATGTGGGAGTCGACGATGAAGTACTTCTCACCGTTCTTCTCGTACATTCTCTTCCTCCCTCGTAGGGCAGAGCCTGCAGGTCGAAGCTAATGTACTCCGCCGCATCCGCGGGGTTGGCGAACATGACGATCCGGTCGTCGCATTCCTGATCGCCGCCGCCGGGCGCCAACGAGGAGGACGCCAGGTCAGGACCACTCCGCCTTGGGCGGGTCCTGCGGTGTCGGGAAGTCGCCGTCGATCAGCTCGATCCGGTAGCCGTCGGGATCCTGGACGAAGCAGATCCGGCCGACGTCCTCGCGACCGCCGGGGGAGTACGGAGGCTTGTCGGGCTCGATGCCGTTGTCGTAGAGACGGTTGAGCAGGGCATCGAGGTCGTCGACGACGAGGGCCATGTGGTTGTAGCCGTCACCGAGGTCATACGGCTCCTCGCGGCCGACGTTGACGGTCAGTTCCAGCACGTCGCCACCGTCGGGCAGCCCCAGGTAGACGTTGTAGGCCGAGCCGAAGTTGAGCCGGCCGCGATGCTCGAAGCCCAGGTGCGAGTAGAACCGCAGGGATCTCTCAATGTCCTGGACGCGGATGCAGGTGTGTATGTATCTGGCGCTCATGCGACGCACAATAACCCCAACGCCGTGACCGCTCAGACCTTCGCTACCGCTGCAACGATCAGTCCTCGCCATCCCCGCCGGCCGCCCGGCGCGGCTTCTTTGGCGGCAGCGGGAAGAACCCCGACGTGCGGCGGATGTAGTCCACGTACCCGGGCCGCCGCTCCCCGATGTCCTTCTCGAGCAGACCAGCACCGCTCACGCGGATGAGCAGCACGCTCATGACCACAGGCCCGACGAAGGTCCACCAGGTCCCCCCGGCGGTCAGCGCGACCAGCCAGATCCCCCACCACACGCAGAAGTCCCCGAAGTAGTTGGGGTGGCGGGTGTAGCGCCACAGGCCGCGGTCCATGACCTGGCCATGGCTGTCGGATCCGGCCTTGAAGCGGCGTAACTGCTCGTCGCCGATCGTCTCGAACGCGAAGCCGACCACCCACAGCACCACCCCCGGGATCACCGCTGCGGTCAGGGCGCCCCCCTGGCCGGCCGCCACCTGCACCGGCAGCGAGACGATCAGGACGAGCAGGCCCTGGAGCCCGAAGATCATCACCAGGCTCCAGGGGACGAAGCGGCTGCCCTCGCGCTCGCGCATGGCGCCGTAGCGACGATCCTCGCCGGGGTCGCGCAGCTTGCGCACGATCAGGTGGGTTCCCAGGCGCAGCCCCCACACAGCCGTCATGCCGAACAGCAGCCACCGCCGCCCCAGGCACCCGTTCGCCACGGCCGCAGCGATCCCCGCCACGACCACGAACGCCGGCCCCCACCCCGGGTCGACGATCGACACGTCGCGCAGGGCGATGCTCGCCAGCCACAGCGCCAGCATGAGCGCCGCCACGGCGATCGCGGCGTAGCCGGTGACCCGCCCGGGTGCGGCGAAGACGGAGGCGAGCACTGTGGTCATGCCGTCACCTGTTAAGAATGACGCGCGTGGACGACAACCATGTGGACATCCCGCCTCTCGGCCCGCTGCGCATCCTCGATTTCTCGCGGATCCTGGCCGGGCCGTTCGCGACCATGCTGCTCGCCGACCTCGGCGCCGACGTGGTCAAGGTGGAGCGACCCGGTGCCGGTGACGAGACCCGGAGCTGGGGCCCGCCGTTTGACGCGCAGGGGCGCGCGACGTACTTCCAGTCGGTCAACCGCAACAAGCACAGCGTGGTCCTGGACCTGACCGCCGAAGGCGATCTGGCCCGCGCCCGGGAGCTCGCCCGGAACGCGGACGTGGTGGTGGAGAACTTCCGCCCCGACGTGATGGACAAGCTCGGCCTGGGCTACGAGCAGCTTGCGGTCGACAACCCGGGCCTGATCTTCTGCTCGATCACGGGGTTCGGCTCCGGCGCCGGCGCCGAGCTGCCCGGCTATGACCTGCTCGTGCAGGCCCTGGGCGGCCTGATGAGCATCACCGGCTCTCCGGAGAGCGAGCCCCAGAAGGTCGGCGTCGCGCTGGTGGACATCCTGGCGGGGCTGTTCTCCTCGGTCGGGATCCTGGCGGCGCTGCGCCACCGCGACCGCACCGGCGAAGGCCAGCGGGTGGAGGTCAACCTCCTCTCCTCGCTGCTGGCAGGCCTGGTCAACCAGGCATCGGCGTACACCATCGCCGGCAGCGTCCCGGGCCGGATGGGCAACGCCCACCCGAGCATCGCTCCGTACGAGCTCTACCGCACGGGCGACGGCGACCTCGTGGTGGCCGTCGGCAACGAGCGCCAGTTCGCGGCGCTGTGCGAGGTGCTGGACGCACCCGAGCTGGCCGCCGACCCACGGTTTGGCTCCAACCGCGACCGCGTCGCCCACCGGGCCGCGCTCAAGGACGAGCTGGTCGCACGGCTGGCCTCCGCGCCCGCTTCGAAGTGGGCGGCGCGGCTCACCGCGGCGCGGGTGCCCGCCGGGGTGGTCAACGACCTGGCGGGGGCGTTCGAGCTGGCCCGATCGGTGGGCCTGGAGCCCGTGGTCGAGGTCCCGTCTCATCCGGTTCCGGCCGCCCCGTCCGCCGCGACCGTCCCGCTCACGCGCAACCCGATCCGGCTGTCACGCACCCCCCCGACCTACCGCAGCGCCCCGCCGGACCT
>JBAQGP010000368.1:0-25749 GCA_049287845.1 Solirubrobacteraceae bacterium
GCGATGACCACACCGGCCCCGATCACCAGCGCGAGGTGCAGGCCGCTGGAGATCGCGTCCGCCGAGCCGGCGCCGGAGGCCAGCACGTCCTTGGCGCGGCTGGCCGACAGCGTCGCCAGCACGGCCAGCCCCAATGCCCCGCCGACCTGCATCGAGGTGTTGACGAGGCCCGAGGCCAGGCCCGCCTCGTGGGGCTGAGCGCCCGACATGGCGATCGTCATCAGCGACGGGAAGCTGAGGCCGGCGCCGACACCCAGGAGCAGCATCACCGGCAGCAGGCGCGTGACGTAATCCGCGTATACCGGCGCTGTGGCGAACAGGAGCAGCCCGAGGGCCATCAGCGCCAGACCCGGGAGCAGCGTGGCCCGCGGCCCGATCTTCATGTTGAGCTGCGGGGCGACGAACAGGGACATGGTCCCGATCGACAGCGCCACCGGCAGGTAGGCGAGTCCGACCTGGAGCGGGTCATAGCCGAGCACGCGTTGCATGTACACCGCGCCCAGGAAGAACATCCCGAAGATGCCGGCGATCATCAGCATCTGAACCAGGTTGGCCCCGGTGACGTTGCGGCTGCGGAAGATCCGCAGGGGGATGAGCGGTGTGCGTGCGGTGGCCTCGCGGGCCAGAAAGGCGACCAGGACGGCCACGGCCACGGCGCCCAGGATGAGCGTGTGCGCAGAGCCCCAGCCGTAGTCGCTGGTCTTGACGATCGTGTATACCGCGAGCATCAACGCCGCGGTCACCAACGTGGCGCCGGGCAGGTCGGCGCCGGCACGCACGCCGATGCCCTGATCGGCGCTGACGACGCGAACGGCGGCCAGCGTGGCCAGTGCCCCGATGGGCAGGTTGACGAAGAAGATCCAGTGCCAATCCAGCGCTTGGGTCAGGATGCCGCCGGCCAGCAGGCCGATCGACGCGCCACCGGAGGCCACGAAGCTGAACACGCCCATCGCCTTGGCCTGCTCACGCGGCTCCGGGAACATCGTCACGATCATCCCCAGGATGACCGATGAGGTCATCGCGCCGCCGGCGCCCTGGACGAACCGCGCACCGATCAACAGCCCCCGGCTGTTCGCCAGTCCGCACAGTGCCGAGGCGGCGGTGAAGACGGCCAGGCCGATGAGGAAGACGCGCTTGCGCCCCACCAGGTCCCCCAGGCGGCCGGCCAGCAGCAGCAGCCCGCCGAACGCGATCAGATACGCGTTGACCACCCAGGCCAGGCTCGACGTGGAGAACTTCAGGTCACGCTGGATCGAGGGCAGCGCCACGTTCACGATCGTCTGATCCAACACGATCATCAGCATTCCCACGCACAGCACCACCAGCGCGATCCAGCGCGACCCGCTCGGTGCTGCCTGTGCTCGCGTGGACTCCGTCAATGACATCCCAGTCTCCTCTCGCTACCCAGATTCGTTTGCTGTGAGATCACACCGTATCAGATAGTTCCGTACAAGATCATCTTGATGCGATCTTGTCCCGGGAAGGCCGCCGATTGGGTGCATCTGTCACTGCGACGAACGTGGAGGCGCGAAATGGACAAAGGCTTGCGCCCAAGCGCTCACTGATAAAACCTGCGCGCTTTTACCAACCTACGTGTAAGAAACGCGCGAATCGCATCCGGGCCCAGCTGCCACCGGCGCCCGGGAGGTCAGGCCTACGCGCGCTGCTCGCGCCGCCGCAGCGGCGGAACACACTGCGGCGCGCTGGAGAGCCGCCCGCCCACGAGGTTCATCAACCCCGCCACGAATGCCGTGCGCTGGTCCTCCGAGAGCGACTCGAGGACCTCGTTCTGGACGCGCATGACGATCTCCTGGCCCTCGGCGACCTTCTCGCGCCCGGCGCCGGTGACCTTGATCACCCGGGCGCGCCGGTCCGTCGGGGATGGGATGCGCTCGGCGTAGCCCTTGCGCTCGAGTTCGTCGACGGTGACCACCATCGTGGTCTTGTCCAGGCCGATCATGCCCGCCAGCTCGGTCTGGGTGAGCCCGGCGTCGATCGCCGCCGACAGAACGCAGAAGCCACGCTGCCCGAGCCCGAGCGGGGCGAGTGCGCCCGCGACCTCGGAGCCCAGGGCGTGATTGGCCTGGTCCAGCATCCATGCCAGGTTGCCCATGAGGCAGTTGCCGGCGGGCTCGAACGCCTCGCCGGTCACCTGGGCTGGGTGAACCTCGGTGGCCATGCCCATCACGATAACACGCGATGTGACAGCTGCAGAATTATCTGTTACGAGAACTTCCGCATGCCAAAGATGGCGTCTGTCCCCGGTCGCGAGGCAGTGCCCTCGGTTAGGCTTCGCCGTCTGAGCCGAACGCTGATACCTCGTCTGATCACGACCAGCTCGGTGGTGGGCGCGGCGACCGCCTTCCGGGTGGGGACCGGGTGCGCGCAGCTGCTGCGACGGCGGTCCGGCCCGCTCGTCAGCCTGGCCGTCCAGGCGTCGTTCGGGCCAGACACCCAGGGCGCCGAGGCGACGCTGCGTGACGAGCTCGTCGCTCTCGCCCGGGAGTCGGCGGAGCTGTCGTGGCGCGAGCTGCGGCGCGGGGTCGATGCTCTGGACAGCCACACCCGGCCCAAGGAGCCCGCCCCCACCGGCCCGCTCCGCAGGCCCTACCGAGTCAAATCGTGACCACGAGTCAGGCCGCCTTCAGCGACGAGGTCATCGCCCAGCTCGACGCCACCGCCGACATCACCAAGCTGCGGCGGCGAATCACCAGATGGCTCGAGCAGGTCGACCCCGAGCTGCGCGAGTCACTCACCTGGGCCTTCTCGGGCACGCCGAAGCACTTCCGGCCGCTCACCCTGTTCGCGTGCGACCACGCCGTGCATGCGGTGCCGTCGCCCGACGCCGTGGAGCTGGCGTTCTCCATGGAGCTGATGCACAACATGTCGCTGATCGTCGATGACGTGCTCGACGGCTCCCCCGAGCGTCGGGGCATCGCCACCGTGCAGGATCGCTTCGGGGAGCTGCACGCACTCATGGCCTCCGGCTATCTCGTCGCGGACGCCTTCGCCGCGTTCGCCGGGGACGCCTTCGCGGTTGAGCACCTGGCCGAGCTGGTCCGCCGGCTCGGCGCCGCCGAGTGCCTTCAGTGGCGACTGCGCCGCCAGCCGCTCGGTGTCGAGGACTGGCGGCGCATCGCCGGTGAGGACACCGGCTCGATGTTCGAGATCTGCGCGGTGCTGGGCGCGCGCTCGGAGCGGTTGCGCCAGTACGGGCACTTCCTCGGCGTCCTGTACCACGGCTGTGACGACGTCGGGGACCAACGTGGCCTGGAGGCCCTGGGCGGCGGCGGCGAGGAGGACATCCGCGACGGCATCCTCACGTTGCCCGCCGCGCTGGCGATCCGCGACCCGGGGATCCGCGACATGTTCGGGGTCGACGACGACGATCCCGAGCGCCTGGCCACGCTCGCCGATGCCTGCCGCGCCCGGCTCGACGAGGCCGAGGCGGTGCTGGATGGCATCGCTGACTCAGCGCGGGCGGAGGCCAACGAGTTCGCGCGGCGTCCCGAGCCGCTCCTGGCTCTCGTGGATCACGTCCGCCAGCTCTCCCGCCGCTGAGCCCGCGCCGGGCCGCGCCGACCATCGGCGCCGCCGAGCCGCCGGCGCCGATCAGCTGACCCAGCGCCTGCCCTCGGCCTGGGACCCGGTGCGCGGGTCGAGGGGTGGCTCGGGGCCGGACCCACTGCCCGGACGCTTCATCCACTGCAGCCCCGGCACCCGCATCCTGCTCAGCCAGGGCAGTCCGTTACCGCCGGAGCGCCCGCAGCCCTGGGTGAGGAAGGTCAGCAGATGTGACCAGGCGCTGGCAGCAAACACATAGGGCAGCCAGGCATAGCTCAGCCAGACGTAGGACGCATCAGCGATGAGGCTCTTGTCGGGCGCGATGATCTTCACCGGCGTACCGTGCCGGTTGCGCTGCACGATCGCGCGGGCCGCCGCCAGCCCGGTGGTGACTGCCGACTCGATCGTGGTCATCCCCACGTCGTTGTTGCAGAAGTCACCCGCCACGTAGATGTTGGAGATGTGGCTGCTCGACGCGTGCGGACGCCACGCGTCGGTGCCCGTCTGGTTGATGAACAACTGGGAGTCGGCGTTGGTCTGATAGACGGTGTGACTCCAGTCGATGTCGGGCGAGTCACCCCACTGCGTACCGGGATCGAAGGGAAGGTACTCGGCCAGCTCCAACAGGATGGCGTAGGCGTCGGCGTCGGTGTTGGTGCCCGGCAGCCCGCCGGTGTCAGACGAGGACACGGCCAGGACGGTCCGACCGGCGAAGGCGGGCATGTCCTCCCAGGCCTGCGAGATGTCGGTGAACGCCAGCGAGAGCACAGAGCCGGAGAAGCCGACCGGCTCCTTCGGGATCCCCCTGAGCTTGCGCGTGAAGTACAGGTAGACGATGGGGACCTGCGTCGCGCGCAGACGCACGATGCCGGCGATGTCGGGGGCGGCCTGCACGACGCTCTCCTGGCCGGTGACGACCGGCACGCGCACCACTGTCGACAGCGCCCCCGCCGGGATGGCGAGCAGGAGGTTCTCGACGGGTTCGGTCCGCCGGCTGCCCCGCACCCCGACCCAAGTCTGCGTCGCCTTGTCAAAGCGCGTGCGCTCCAGCCCGATCTCGGTCACCAGGCCGTTCGCGCACGACACGCCGGTGATCTGGGTCTTGGGGACGACGTTGACCCCGAGGTCCTTGACCGCCTTGACCATCGGCTCGATGACGGTCTTGTACCCCGACCCGGTGGGCAGCCAGAACGCCGGGCTGGGGTTGCGCAAGCAGTACTGGAGGTAACGGCGGAAGTCCGGGGCGGAGGCGAGGTAGCTGGGGATCGCCCACACCCTGGTGATGAAGCTGTCAAAGGCGTCCGACGCCGCGTCGGTCATGTACGGACGGGTGTTGAGAAAGGCGTTGACGTCGACGTTGTCGAGGTTGATCATCGGGTTGAAGCCCGCGGCCAGCAGGTCGATGCTGGCGTAGCCGAACACGAACATGTCAGCCGGCGGCCCCACCCCCGAGAACAGGTTCTGGACAAGGTGCCAGGGTGAGTACATGTCAGTCAGGCTGGCGAACTTGGGAAACGCGCCCTTGGCCAGCTGCTTCACCGTGGAGAACGGCTCAAAGCTCTCCTCCTTGCGCTGGTGGGTGACATCCTGGAGCAGTGCCCAGAAGTTGTGGTACCAATCGAGGTACATGTGCGGGTAGACATCCAGGTACTCGCCGTCGGGCTGGCGGCGCGACCCGAGGTTGCCTCCCAGCAGGGCCTTCTGCTCATAGAGCGTGACCTTGTAACCCCGCTGCGCGAGCCGCAGGGCAGCGGTCAGACCTGACAGCCCCCCACCCGCGATTGTGACCGCCGGTCCCCCGTTGCTCATGACGATGTCTGCTGGACGCTGAGCAGGCGGCGGGCCCGCACGATGTCGGGGAGCTCGGTACCGGACCCCGCGCGCCCGAACCAGTCACAGAGCTCGGCCACCCGCTCCAGCGCGGTCGCCTCCCCGCCGGTGCGGCCCTGGTGCACGGCCAGACCGGTGACGGCGCGCAACTCGAGCAGCCTGGCGTTCTGCTCGGCAGCGGCCGAGATCGCCTGCTCGTAGGCGGCGGTGGCGGCATCGGGGTCGGGAGCATCGCCCGTCATCAGAGCGCGGCCCATGAACCGGAAGAGCTCAGATTCCGAGAACCGCTCACCGGTGTCGATGATGTGCGCCCGGCCCGCCCTCAGCGCGGCCAGTGCTTGAGGCTGGTCACCGGCCGCGAGCCGCAGATCGGCGAGCAGGATGTAGAAGTGCGGGATGCTCAGGCGCGAGCCGGAGGCCAGGTAGGCCTCGAGCTGCTCCTCCAGGACGGCGATGCTCGAGCGCAGCTGGCCTGCCCGGCCGTGCTGCCAGCCGGCGTGCAGCAGCGACACGGTATGCCAGTAGCCGATGTTCAGATCGGCCGAGTGGGCACGGGTCTTCTCAGTCCAGTGGCGCAGCTCCACCGGCTCGCCGCGAGCGAGGTGCAGGATGCTGCGCATGCCCCACGCCTGGGCCCTGGTCACCGGGCCGCCGACATGCCCGGCCAGCTCCAGGCTGAGATCGGAGCGATCCCGCGACTCGTCGGCATAACCCAGATTCCACAGGATCAGCGCGAGGTAGGCCAGGGCGCCGACGCCCGTGTCCCCCTGTGCCTCGTAGATCTGGATGAACTGATCGGACCGGTGATAGCGCGTGAACGCCTGCTCCAGGTGGCCGCGGGCGATCTCGAGGTTGCCCAGGTACATGTGCACCAGCCCGCGGTACAGATGCCCCTCGGCGAGGCGGACCTCGTCGCCGGCCTGCTCGCCCAGCGCCAGCATCTCGTCCCCCAGGGCCAGCGCCTGACCGTACTCGGCTCGCAGGAGATGAAAGCTCCACTCTCCTCGGTTCACCGAGACCAGCCGCTCGTCCGCGCCCGTGCGCTCGCACACCCGGCGGGCTGCCGCGTAGGCGGCCTGGACCCCGCCGGCGGCATAGCCGTGCGCAGCCTGCAGCGACGCGGCCCGGTAGGTGAGCAGGTCGACCCGCTCGAGGTCGCCGGCCTCATCGACGCCGGCGAGGTCCAGGGCCTCCAAGCCGCGGCGGAAGTGCTCGGCGGACTCCAGGAAGGCCGCGCGCTCCAGCGCGCGCATCCCGGCGGTGTGCCAGTAGCCGACCGCCTTCTCGGGCTCGGCCGCAGAGTCCCAGTGCCGGGCGACGATCTCGGGCTCGCGCTCGACCAGGACGGAGAAGCGCTCGGCGAGCACGCCGGCGACACGGCCGTGGAGAGCTTGGCGGCGGCGGCGCAGGATCCGGTCGTAGGCGGCCTCCTGGAGCAGGGCGTGTGAGAACTCGCAGCGAGCCCGCTCGCCCGAAACGGGGCGCAGCACGTCCTGGACGGCGAGCTGGGCCATCGCGGGCTCGAGCTCAGGGCCATCGGAGGGCCACAGCGCCACCAGCAGGTCGCGGTCGAACTCCCGGCCCAGCACGGCGGCCACGTCGACGACGCCGCCCAGGGCCGGGAGCCGGTCCAGCCGCTCGGTGAGCAGTCCCTGCAGCGTCGAAGGCACGTGGGTGAGGCTGTCGCGACCGTTGCCCGGGCTCAACTGATCGGTGTGCGCGAGCATCTTCAGCGTTTCCTCCACGAACAGGGGGACACCGTCGGCGGCGGAGTCCACCCACTCCAGCACGGCCGGGTCCAGCGGCTCGACGCTCGCCCAGGCGGCCAGCGCGCGGACGTTCTCTGATGTCAGCGGGCCCAGGCCCAGCTCCAGGACCGGGCTCGAGTGGGTCCAGGGCGGCTCGAACTCCGGGCGGAAGGTGAGCAGGCACAGCACGGGAATGTGCGCCAGCTCCGCGACGACCCGCTGCAGGAGCTCCACCGTCGAGGGATCCGCCCAGTGCACGTCCTCGACGACCAGGAGGAGCGGGTGGCGCGCCGGGTTGGCGATCAGGAGCGCCTCGAGGATGTGCAGGGTCGCGGTGCGGACGTCGCGGGGGGTCAGTCCGGGCATCGGCTCTTCGTGCTCACCCCGGATGCCCAACAGCCCGGCCAGGATCGGGACCGCTTCGGCGGCGTCGAGCCCGGCATCCTGGACGACCTCGCCGAGCATGCGTACCTGCTCGGCGCCCGGTGTGCCGGCGTCGAGCGCCAGGAGCCGCTCCAGGTAGCGGATGACGGGGTACAGCGTGGTACCACGATGATGCGGCGAGCAACGCCAGATCTGCGCCTCTCCGACCTGCGGGCTGAGCCGGTCCAGCAGCTCGCGGACGATGCGGCTCTTGCCGATCCCGGCCTCACCGGTGAGGTGGACGATGGCACCGTGGCCGCGCTTGACCTGCTGCCACGCCTGCGCCAGGCGCGCCAGCTCGTGGTCGCGGCCCACCAGCGGGGTGAGGCGGCGCTCCCCCGCCACCTCCAGCCGTCCGACGGCCCCCGTCGCGCGCAGGGCGCGGTGCACGCCGATGGGTCGCGAGACGCCCTTGAGGTGTTGCGCGCCGAGGGACTCGGTGACGAAGTAGCCCTCGACCAGGTCCTTGGTCGCGTCGCTGATGACCACCGTCTGGGGCGCGGCGATCGACTCCAGGCGAGCGGCGATGTGCGGCGTCTCGCCCACGATCGCCATCCTCTCGCGACCCTCGCCCACGCCCATCTCCCCCGCGACGACCATCCCGGTGTGGATACCGATGCGCACCCGTAGCGAGAGGCCGCGCTGATCACGCAGCCCGACGTTGAACTCGTCGAGCTCCTCCAGCATCGCCAAGCCCGCATGCACCGCGCACTCGGCGCTGTCCTCGCGCGCCTGCGGGTACCCGAAATAGACGACGATGCCATCGCCGGCGTACCGGGCGATGTAGCCGTGAAAGCGGTCGGTGGCGCGCGCGCACGCCTGCTGGTAGCCGGTGAGGATCTCGCGGAAATCCTCGGGGTCCAGCGTCTCGGCCAGCGGTGTGGACCCGACGATGTCGCAGAACATCACGGTCATGTGGCGGCGGTGAGCTGCGCTGGGACCGCTCCCGGCGCTCGCGCCCAGGTCCTGCAACGGGGTGCCGCACCCGCCGCAGAACCGCATCCCCGCCGGGCTTTCCGTGCGGCAGTTAGCGCAGATCATCCTGCTCGCGACCCCACAAGCAGCTGGAATTCACCTGGCAAGGATATGAGATAAGCCTCCGTCGGACAGTGATCGCGATCCCAGCACCGCCCCGAAGGAGCTCGCCGGCGAACGCTGGGTGCTGTCGCTGCGGGAGGAGGTCGGGGACGAGGTGCGTGCTGACGGGCGAAGGTCTCAGCGGCTCAACTGCGGCAGCTCGCGCTATCGAGCCGCCGCCTGACGCCCGCTGAGCGCCTCGGCCGGAGCCAGCACGCGCACCAGTCGCTGGCGGGCGCGGTGCAGCCGGGTGGTGATCGTCGCCTCCGGCACGTCAAGCACCCGCGCCGCCTCCCGGTAGGACAGCCCGAGCACGTCGATCGCCACCACCGCATCGCGGAAGTTGGCCGGCAGGGCGGAGATGGCGCCAAACAGCTCCGACGCCTCCCACCGGGATTCGGCCCGCACGGCGCGCCGGTCTTCCACGAGGTCCAGATCGTCGGGCAGGGCCGTGGGCTGGGCGCGCCGTGCCGCGGTGCGGCGGCCGGAGAAGAACGTGTTGCGCAGCACCCGCAGCAGGTATCCGAGGTCGTCGTCGGAGCGCAGCCGGCGGGGCTTGCGCAGCACGGCCGCGTACGTCTCCTGCACGAGGTCCTCCGCGTCCTCACGCGAGCCGCACAGCGCCCAGGCGGCGCGGTAGAGGCGGTCGAGGTGGTCACCCAGCCGCTCGGGGTCGAGCTGGCGTTCGAGCGTCACGAGCCGGCCCATGAAGCTGCAAGTTTGGGGAAGGATCGCCGTCCAGACGCGTCCTTGGAGCCATGTGAATCTTGACGCGCCTGGCGCTCACCCCCGCGCCACCAGGGAAGGCGTGTCAGAGGGGGGCGCCCGCGGACTGCGGGCGCCCCCGTTTTATCAAGCGCGAGAGGCTGTCTCACCGCTTTTGCCCAAGCGGCGCCCGTCTCACGGTGGGTGCGACGGGCGCCACAGCGGTCTCGGATATCGGCCCGGGCTAGTAGCCGGGATCGGGTGACGTGGCGGTTGCGGTCGACGACGTGCTCGGCGTGGGGGCCGGCGCGGAGCTGGAGCTGGCGCCCGGGTCCTTGACGATGTGCCAGATGCCGCTGAAGCCGTTGATGCCTTCACCGGTGGCGGCATCCTTCTTCTGGTCGTGGGCGAACGTGTACAGCGGGTGACCGCCCAGCGTCACCTGAATGATGCCGCTGCGCTTGAAGGTGCCGAGCTTGCCGTTGACTCCGGCCGCCTTGCTCAGGTTCTTGGCTGACGACACCGTGACCGGGGGCCAGAACGCGAAGCAACCGTTGGCCCGGGTGCACTTCTGGTGGGTGGCACTGTCGCCGCTCAGCGTGTACACGGCGCGACCCTTGCTGTTCACGACGATGTTCTCGGTCTTGGTGGATCCGGACTGATTGGTGACCGAGGCTCCCTTGGCGGCCTGGAGCGTCAGCGTCTTGGCCACCGCCAGGCCCACCAGGGCCGCGCTGCCCAGGCCCGCGAGCGCGGCGAGGACGATCGCGACGTGGACGCGACGGAGCCGGCGGTGGTTGAGTAGTCGAGCCATGTAGCCCCCCTTTGGGGTGGTGGAGGTTTCCCAAGCAGGGACGCCCTCGCCGCCGAAACCTTCCCACGAGGTTTCCGCCGGACGCACAGCATGACGAAGCCGAGAACGACGCTGCGTCACAATGCGGGCATGGCCGAGGACCGCCCCGCCCCACCCGCCGATCGCTCCGGCGGCGCGCAGAAGTCAGTGCCGCCGGCGCCGATGCCGCGCGATAAGCAGGGCTGGCGGGTGGTCCCCGCGCCGGATGGGCGCGGGCTGCCTGAGCAGCACAAGCCCACGCCGCCGCACCGGCTGCGGGGCTTCTGGATCTTTGTGATCGTGCTGTTGGCGGTCAACTGGCTGTCGGTCCTGCTGTTTCAGCCCGGCGCGCAGCCCCGCGTGCGCGTCTCATTCAGCCCGTACTTCCTGGAGCAGGTGCAGGCGCACAAGGTCAAGTCGGTCACCACGACCGGGCTGACGGTCGAGGGCACGTTCACCGCGAAGGTGCGCTACCCGGCCACCGACAAGAACGCGGTCCCCACGACGCTGTTCGTCACCGAGATCCCGGCGTTCTGGAATCGCGATCAGCTGTCGAAGCTCTTGCAGCAGGACGTGGCGACGGTCAATGCCCGGTCCACCGGTCAGCACACGTCGCTGCTGGCCGAGGTCCTGCTCGGCTTCGGGCCGACGTTGTTGCTGGTGGGGCTGTTCGTGTTGTTGGCACGTCGAGCGCAGGCCGGCGCAGGTGGCGGCCTCGGGGGGTTGGGGAACTTCGGGCGTTCGCAGGCGCGTCGGGTGGATCCGGAGACGATCCGGGTCACCTTTGATGACGTGGCCGGGATCGATGAGGCCAAGGCCGAGCTGACTGAGATCGTCGACTTTCTCAAGACCCCCGAGCGCTATCAGAAGCTGGGGGGGCGCATGCCGCATGGCGTGTTGCTGTTCGGGTCGCCGGGCACGGGCAAGACGTTGTTGGCGCGCGCGGTCGCCGGGGAGGCTCATGCCGCGTTCTTCTCGATCGCGGCGTCGGAGTTCATCGAGGCCATCGTCGGCGTCGGTGCCGCCCGGGTGCGTGACCTGTTCGCCAAGGCCAAGGAGGCCGCGCCGTCGATCATCTTCATCGATGAGCTGGACGCCATCGGCCGTTCGCGTCAGGGGTCGGCCGGAATCACCGGCGCCAACGATGAGCGCGAGCAGACGCTGGATCAGATCCTCACCGAGATGGACGGCTTTGAGGGTCGCGACGCCGTCGTGGTGCTGGGCGCGACGAACCGGCCCGAGATCCTCGATCAGGCGCTGCTGCGCCCCGGCCGGTTTGACCGCCGCGTGGGGGTGTCACCCCCGGATCGCGAAGGGCGCAAGAAGATCCTGGAGGTCCACACCCGTTCGATGCCGCTGGCTGATGATGTCGACCTGGGCGTGCTGGCCTCCACCACGCCGGGGATGGTCGGGGCTGACCTGGCCAACCTCGCCAATGAGGCCGCCCTGCTGGCGGCGCGCCGCGGCCACGAGCAGGTCACCTTCTCTGATTTCACCGATTCGCTGGAGAAGATCCTGCTCGGCGCGCCGCGCGGGATCATCCTCTCGGCGGCTGACCGCGAGCGCACCGCCTATCACGAGTCGGGTCATGCGCTGGTGGGGATGCTGACCCCTGACGCTGACCCGGTGCGCAAGGTCTCGATCGTCCCGCGCGGCCAGGCGCTCGGGGTCACCCTGTCGACCCCTGACGCTGACCGCGTGTCCTACAGCCGCGAGGAGCTGGACGCCAAGATCAGGGTGGCGCTCGGCGGGCGGGTGGCCGAGGAGGTCGTCTACGGCAAGATCACCACCGGCGCCGAATCTGACATCCAGCAGCTGACCAGCATCGCGCGCCAGATGATCGGGCGGTGGGGCATGAGCGACAAGCTCGGGCCCATCACCCTGTTGCCGTCCGAAGGGCAGAGCCCATTCTGGGTGGGCGGGACCGGATCCTCAGAGACCTCCCCGCAAACCCAGTGGCTGGTCGACCAAGAGGTGCAGGCGCTGATCGAGGGCTGCCACGCCCAGGTCACCGCACTGCTCACCGAGCACCGTGCCCAGCTCGAGGACCTCGCCGGTGCCCTGCTCGCCGCCGAGACGCTCGACGCCGAGGACGCCTACACCGCCGCCGGAGTCCCCATGCGCCCCGCCGAGCCCCAGCCGGAGCGCGAGCCCGAGCCCGAGCCCGAGCCCGCGCCGCAGTCGTGAGCCACCGCGTGGTCGTCATCGGCGGGGGCTTCGGCGGTCTGCACGCCATCCAGGCGCTGCGCCGGGCCCCAGTGGAGGTCACGCTGATCGACCGGCGCAACTTCCACCTGTTCCAGCCCCTGACCTATCAGGTCGCCACCGGCGGTCTGTCACCGGGCGAGGTGGCCTATCCGCTACGAGCGATCTTCAAGTCCGACCAGTACGTGAGGGTCCTGCTCGCCGAGGTGGCGGCGTTTGACCTCGATGCACAGCAGGTGCATCTGTCCGACGCGCCGGACATGGAAACGACGCCGGAGCCGGTCAGCTACGACACGCTGATCGTCGCCGCGGGCTCCAGCTACTCCTACTTCGGACACGAGGACTGGCGTGAGTTCGCCGCCGAGGTCAAGACGCTCGAGAGCGCGCTCACCGTCCGCGCGAAGATCCTGCGGGCGTTCGAGGCCGCGGAGATGATGGACGAGTCCGAGGCGCGGCAGGCGGAGCTGACCTTCGTGGTCGTGGGGGCGGGGCCGACCGGCGCGGAGATGTCAGGCCAGATCGCGGAGCTGGCCCGCGACACGTTGCGGCGCAACTTCCGCAACATCGACTCCAGCACCGCCCGCGTCATCATGGTCGACGCGCTTGACCGCGTGCTGACGAGCTTCCCGGACTCGCTGTCGCGCAAGGCGCAGCGATCGCTGGAAGGGCTTGGCGTGACGGTCATGCTCAACCGCACCGTTGTCGGCATCGACGGCGAGTCGGTCACCGTCTCAGATCCCGACGGGGCAACCGAGCGGATCCCAGCCCGGACGGTCATCTGGGCCGCCGGGGTCACCGCCTCGCCGATGGCGGGGGAGCTCGGGAAGCTTTCAGGCGCGGAGATCGACCGTGCCGGCCGCCTCACCGTCGAGGCGGATCTCACCCTCCCCGGCCACCCCGAGGTGATCGCCCTCGGGGACATGGTGCGCGTCCGCGGCGCGGATGGTGTGCCGGTGACCTATCCCGGGGTGGCACCCGTGGCCATCCAGCAGGGCCACTACGCCGGCAAGCTCGTGGCCGAGCGGCTGAATGGCGGGACCACCGCTTCGTTTCACTACTTCGACAAGGGCAACCTCGCCACCATCGGCCGCGGCCGCGCCGTGGCCCAGGTCAGGTTCCTCAAGCTGAGCGGACTGCCGGCCTGGCTCGTGTGGCTCGTCGTCCACCTCTGGTACCTCATCGGCTTCCAGAACCGGCTGCTGGTGATGATCAAGTGGTCGATCAGCTTCTTCACCCACGGGCGTGGCGCCCGCATCATCACCAACCAGCCGGCCGAGGACGGGCGCACGCTGGTCCCGTAGCGCGCTGCCAGGGCCCTGCGCGCGCGTTGCCGCCTACGCTCGCGCAGGTTGACGCACCGGTGCGTTGAGCGCCGGGCACGAGACCACGCCCTGGCGCTCGACCGTGTTGGCGTCCTCGTGTCCCGCCGCGTTGCGTGCCCGAACGACGAAGTACAGCGACCCGACACGCGGCACGCCGGGCGTCACGAACGCGGTGGCTCCTGCCGAGGTCGTGTACGTCGGCATGGCGTAGTTCTCCGCCCCCGGCGTGGTGGCGACGAAGATGTCGTAGACGAGCTGGGAGCTCGGGGTCACCGGATCGGTGGCCGCGTTCCAGGTCAGCGTGTAGCTGCTGGGCCGCGGCAGGATCTCGACGCCCTCGGGGCCAAGGGCAGGTTGCGGGGTCGGCGATGGGCACGTGGTGGCGCTGAGGAGCCCTGCGAATGTCGGCACGTCACCGGCCGGCGGCGCGGGCGGGCTCGGCGTGGTCACCGCCTTGACGTGGAAGCGGAAGGTGGCGATCACGCGCGGGGCGACGACGAGACCCGGGCACACGCGCGCGGGCGCGGGGCTGCAGCGGATGAGGTCACTCTGCACCACCGTCCCGTGCCACTGACCAGCGCACCAGCCGCCGCGGCCCTTCGCGGGTGCGAGCGTGAGGTTGATCCGCTTGCCCGTCTTGGCCGGCCTGAGCGTTCGTGTGACGCGCGACTGGCAGCGAGCCGCGCTGGGGCCGCTCACCGAGAACGTGTCGGTCCGCACCAGCGAACCGAACCTCCCGGTGGCGAGCGGGACGCGGAAGCGGAAGACAAAGCGTGTCTGGGGCGTGCCCGAGCCGGGCTTGACCGTCACCCGGGTGGTCTGACCCAGCCCCGCGGCGGTCGCCGAACCGGCGGCCACCGCCACAACCAGGAGCGCCGTCGCCAGCGCCCAGCGCATCGTCCGTCGCGGCATCACGTCACCGCCCATTATCGCCGATGGAACCCAAAGGGGAGCCTCCAGATCCCTCGTCCGTGGGTGGCTGCGTAGATGTCGCCGTCGGGGCCTGGGGTCACATCGTTGACCGAAGCGTTGGGAAGGCCGATCCCCAGCCGCGACCATGACGTGCGTCCGCCGCGGTAGGCCGTGGCGGTGTACATGCCCAGGTCAGTGGCCAGGGCGAGGCGGCCGCCCTCGATCAGCAGCGCATCGGAGGCGATGTCGGGCAGGTTTCCTGAGATGTCCTGCCACGACCGGCCGCCGTTGTAGGTCTCGAACACGTGGCCGACGCCGCCGCCCGGAATCCAGCGTCGCGAGTACCCATTGAAGACGGCGTACGCGTGGGCCGGGTCCTGCGGATCCACGGCCATCCCGGCGATGTAGCGGTTGGGCAGGCCCGCGGTGTTGACCTCGTGCCAGGCGCCCCCGTAGTTGGTGGCGATGCCGCTGCCGAAACCGGGGCCGGGATTTCCGCCACCGCCGACCCAGGCGGCGTAGATGACACGGCCGTTGCGCGTCGAGGCCAGCGCCGTCACGGCGTTGTTGGCCCCGGTGTCATAGACGTTCTGCCACGAGCATCCACTGCTGGTGCAGCTCGTGTTCCAGCCGTCGTGGCTGACCCACACGTCCTCGCCGCCGGTGATCCAGGTGTTGGTGTTCTGACCATCTGGCACGAGCGGAGTGAGAAACCGCATCGACGGGTCGCATCCGGGCAGCGGCTTCAGGCCGACTGTCGCCTGTCCGTCACAGCCCGGCGAGACGTCGCTGTAGAACGTATGGCCGCCGTCGGTGGATCGGTACATGGCCCCGTCGGCGTACTCGCCGAGCATGGCGTTGGCATTGTCGGGATCGACGATCACGTCGAAGCCGTCGCCGCCCGCCGGCTCGATCATCTGCGTCTGGCCGGAGGCCAGGAGCGAGGTGCCGTTGTCCTGGAGCCCGCCCCACACGCCCAGGCCGTGACGGCCCAGCTCGCCGGCGCGCGCGTCGTAGTACTGCCATGACGCGTACGTCGCGTTGAGGTCGCTCCAGTCCCCGTACTGCTGCGTGTCGGTCACGGGCCGGCTGTACACGCCGCCGTCGTTGCCGATGACGATCTTGCCGTTGGCGATCATCATCGAGTGCTGATCGGGGTGCGTCGCCTCGGGGCAGTTGGGGTTGCACGCCAGGCCGTAGTTCCAGTACGGGCTGGCCGTGACCCAGCTCGTGCCCGCATTGGTGGACTCGAACACCTCTTCGAGCCCTGCGTAGACGTGGTCCGGGTTGTTCGGATCGACCGCGAGGTCCTGGTTGTACCAGGCCTGCACGCCCACTCCGTAGCCCGAGCCGACGGACAGCGCCGAGCCCGACGCGGCCAGCTTGGCCTCGTCGGCGATCTTCGTCCACGGTCCGGCGACGCTCGCCGGTGAGCCGCTGGCGACGAAGATGCCCTGCAGCGCGGTCTCGTCCCCTGCGGCCAGCTTGGCCGGGGACTCCACGATGGCGTAGAGCTTGGCGCCGTCGGCCGAGTAGGCGAACGTGGTGCGCCCGATGTCGGACGCATCGATGTCACCTGTGATGGTGACCTCATGGAAGCTCTGCCCGCCGTCGGTCGACTCGTAGAAGCCGTTGTTGACGAGGTCCGACGGCGCCGTGGCGCCGCGCCACCCCACCGCGGCGATCACGCGCTGTCCGCCGGAGCCGGGCACGATCGCCACCGACGTCACATGGTTGAGGTATGGCGAGCTCGGGTTCGCGCCGGCCGGGTCCAGCACCTCGGCCCACTGCCCGCTGCTCGCCGCGTAGCGGAACAGTCCGTTGTTGGTGGCGGCATAGGCGTTGCCCTGCGGGTCGAACGCCAGCGCATAGATCGTGCGTGAGGTGATCGGGTTGTCGGCGCCGCCGACGAGGCGGAAGTTGCTGCTGCCCGCGCTCGCGCGGTACACGCCGGTGCCGGCATAGGAGTCGGCGTTGGTGTTGGCCTCCCCGGTCCCCACCCACACCGAGCCGTCGGCGGGGTCGACAGCCAGCGCGCCAATCGAGAGGCTCGGCATGAAGTCGAAGATCGCGTGCCACGTCGCCCCCTGGTCGGTCGAGCGCCACACGCCGCCGTCCGCGGCCCCGGCATACCACGATCCGTCGGGCGCCTGCACCAGCGCGGTGGTCCGCCCGCCCACGAGCGAAAAGCCGGCGCCGGCGTTGGACCAGGTCGGGTCTGTGTAGCCGGCGGGCTCGGCGTTGAAGGGCTGCGTGGTGACCGCCTGCCACGGCCCCCCAGTCACCGAGAGGCCCGAAGCCGCCTGACCGGCGGCGATGAGCGCCTGTCCGGAGAGGGTGAGGGCGGGAGCCGTCCGCTCGAAGCCGTACTGAGCCTCCTCGTCGGCCAGGTCGCTGTCACCGTGGCCGACCACCGACGCGTGGGCGTGGCGGAAGCCGCTGTTGTGCGCGCGCGCACGCAGCCGCGCCCGGAACGCCTGCTGGCGTGCCGCCGCGCCATGCAGGTGGCGGAAGCTGAGCCGGTGCGCGGACGCCGCCGCCGCACCTCCCAGTGACAGCGCGACCGCCGTCAGGATGGACAGGACTGCCCGACGCGACAGCAGGCGCATACGACCCTCCCTCAAACGGCCGGCGCCCGCCCAGGACTAGCGGTCACCGACACGGGCTTGGATGGCCCGTCGCGCGAACCTACCACACACGTTTGGCGCCCGCAGGCCGCCGGGCGACCGCCCTGGGCCATAGAGTGCGGGACGTGAGGCTTCACATTTCGTTCACACGCCCGTGAACGGCGAGCGCCCCGGCAAGGCAGGCGCACGCGGTCTCCTCACGGCGATCGGCGGACTGTTGCGCGCGAGGGACCGCGAGTTCTTTGACCTGTTCGAGCGCGCGGCGACGAATGGCGTACGGGCAGCCGAGCTGATGGAGGAGATGCTCGTCGGGTTCCCGGACAGCCGCGGGCTCTCGCGCGACATCCTCATCTGCGAGCAGGACGGCGACCACATCACCCACGAGGTCGTCAGGCGTATCAACGAGACCTTCGTGACCCCGATCGACCGCGACGACATCCTGCGTCTCGCCTCGGCACTTGACGACATCGTCGATTACATCGAGGAGGCCGCCGACTACATGGGCCTGTACTCGGTGGAGGCGCCGATGGTCCAGGCCCAGGCGCTGGCCCACGTTCTGGTCGATGCGACCCGCGAGCTTGCCGCGGCGTTCCCCCTGATGCGAGAGTTCACGGACGTGAGCCGGCACATCGTCGAGGTACATCGGCTGGAGAACGAGGGTGACCGGATTGTCCGCAACGCGATCGCCTCGCTGTTCGAGGACGGCATCGATCCGATGGTCGTGATCCGCTGGAAGGACATCTTCGAGCGCCTCGAGGACGCGATCGACGCCACCGAGCGCACGGCCTATGTCCTCGAGGGCATCGTCATCAAGAACGCCTGATCGATGAGCAGCGGAGACGTCATCCTGGTGATCGTCGTGGGGACGGCGGTCGTGTTCGACTTCACCAACGGGTTCCACGACACCGCCAACGTGGTGGCCACCTCGATCTCCACCCGCGCCATCGGACCCCGGCGAGCGGTGGCGCTGGCCTCGATGCTCAACTTCGTCGGGGCGTTCATCTCGCTCAAGGTCGCGGCCACGATCGGCAAGGGCTTCGTCGCGTCGGGAGCGGTGAGCACGACGGTGGTGTTCGCTGCCCTCGTCGGTGCCATCGGCTGGAACCTCATCACCTGGTACTACGGCCTCCCGTCCAGCTCCTCCCATGCCCTGATCGGAGGATTGGTCGGCGCCGTCATCGCCGCGCACGGCTTCGGAGCCGCCAATGGCAAGGGGCTTCTGGACAAGCTGATCGTGCCGGCGCTGGTGGCGCCGCTCATCGCCTTCGTCGTCGCGGGGGTGTCCATCCTGATCGTCTATCGGATCGTCGGGCGGCTGCGCCCGGGCGCGGTGGGCCGCGGGTTCCGGCTGGGACAGATCGCCTCCGGCGGTCTGCTGGCGCTGTCACACGGCACCAACGACGCCCAGAAGACGATGGGCGTGATCACGCTGGCGCTGATCGCCAATGGCAACATCCCGGCCGCGGGGTTCCATGTCCCCGACTGGGTCATCGTCACCGCAGCCAGCGCGATCGCGCTGGGCACCTTCACCGGCGGGTGGCGGATCATCAAGACCGTCGGCACCCGCATCATCAGCATGGACCCGGCCCAGGGCTTCGCGGCGCAGACCGCCGGCGCGGTGGTCATCCTCGCCGCGTCCAGCGTCGGGTACCCGCTCTCGACCACCCACGTCATCTCGGGCGGGATCACCGGAGCGGGAGCGGCCAAGAGCGTGTCGGCAGTGCGCTGGGGGGTGGCCGGCGACATCGTCCGAGCGTGGGTGCTGACGCTGCCCGCCACCGCCGGGCTGGCCGCCATCGTCTACGGGATCACCCGTATCTTCGGTAGCGGCGCGCTGGGACCGGTCGTCGTGGCGGCTGCGCTCGTGGCCGCGGGGATCGGCCTGTTCGCGCGCCGCGCCCTGCCCCGGGTGGCGCCGTCGGCGACCCCATGATCGTCCTCGTCGGCGCGGCGGCGCTGCTGAAGATGGTCTACTCGTCGCTGATCGCCGGGGTGAGCGTGGCCGTCGTGTTCTCGATCGCGGTCTTCGGCGTCGTCCGCTCCAGTGACATGCGCCGCGCCAACCGCGCCGGCGCGTCCGCCCGCTACGCCACCCTTGGCCTCCTGGCTCTGCTGGCGACGGTGGCGATCGCGGTCGCCGGGCTGATCATCGTGATCCACAAGAGCTAGCAACACTCGGCCGCCGGCCGCGCGCTACCTTGCGGCCCGGATGCATCTGGAGCACGTCGCGCTCATCGTCGATGACTATGACCCGGCCATCGCGTTCTTCGTCGATGTCCTCGGCTTTGAGCTGATCGAGGACTCGCCGGCGGTCACGACGGTCGACGGTCGCCCCAAGCGCTGGGTCGTCGTTCGTCCACCGGGAGCGCGCACAGGGCTGCTGCTCGCCCGGGCCGACGGGGAGCGCCAGGCGCGCGCTGCCGGCGACCAGTTCGCCGGCCGCGTCGGGCTGTTCCTGCGCGTGGATGACTTTCAGGCTCACTACGACCGGATGCGCGGGGCCGGCGTCGAGTTCGTCTCAGAGCCCCGCGATGAGCCGTACGGGCGGGTCGCGGTGTTCGTCGACATCGCCGGCAACCGCTGGGATCTCCTGGGTCCGCGCTGACGTCCGTCGGCAGCGGACCGGATCCAGTCCACCGGCCCCTGGATCGGCGGATCCAGGCTCAGGCCGCGGCGGCGCTGCCGGGATCTCCTGCGCCTTCCGCGGGCCAGAGCTTCCCGGCGACCGACCCCAGGGAGACGATCCTTCCGACGATCGGACTGACGGACCGATCAACCTCGAACGTGCACCCCGCCCGGTGGGCCTGCCCCATCGCGTCGAGGATGGCACGGATGCCGCTGCAGTCGATGAACTCCAGCTCCGACAGGTCCAGCCGGACCCGGCGTTCGGCTCGCTGGATCTCATCGAGCCGGGCCCTCAGCCCGTCGGTGGCCGACAGGTCGAGCTCGCCGGTCAGGGTCATGCGTACCGCGCCGTCAGCGTCGTGGCGCTGACGGACACTGAACAACGGATGGCACGACCCGGTCCCGCCCGGACCATTCATGGTGAAAAGCTTTGAATCGACCACGTCCTACCTCCGCGCACGTGTGGTGACCGCGTGATAGGAGCGTGAACGACGCCTGTTGCCGAAACTTGCGCAAACTCCGCGTTACGGCACGGATGCCTAGAAGGTGGCGATGGCGAGACCGGGACTTGAACCCGCCGGACGACGTCCCGGGTCACGGCACGATGCCAAGTAGGTCGCGATGGCGAGACCGGGACTTGAACCCGGGACACCACGATTTTCAGTCGTGTGCTCTACCAACTGAGCTATCTCGCCCTGGCCGGGCGATGCTAGCGAGTGGGCGGCGGGATGCGGGGCCGGACATGCGTCCAGCACCGCGCCATTTGACCCGCCGCTCCGGGTAGGCTGACCGCTGTGCGTCGCCTGACCACTTTTCTTCTGATCGGACTGACGGTCGTCGTGCTCGCCGGCTGTGGAAGCTCTAAGCCGGGCAGCGGAGGATCCGCCAATCCGACGATCGACGCGCTCTCCTACTTCCCCACCACGTCGCCGTTCGTGATCACGGCCGCGACCAGCCCCAGAGCGAACGCGGTGAAGCGGCTGCAGCGCCAGAACCCGAGCTATGCCCTCGCGGCCACCGCCATCTTCGCCCAGCTCAGCAAACTGGGGATCGACTACAACAAGGACATCCGGCCGCTGTTCGGGAACCCGGTGACCGCCGGGCTGGTCTCGACCGATGGGCTCGGCGGCTCGGGGTCCGGCGCGCAGTTCCTGGTGGTGTGGGTCACCAAGAGCGCGAGCAAGCTCACCGCGCTACTCGGCAAGCTGCACCTCTTGCGCAACGGCACGCATGATGGTGCGGCGCTTTACTCCGTGGGCAACGCCGGGCTGGCCACCTCCGGCGCGACCGTCATGTTGGCCCGCTCTCTCGCGGTGCTCGAAGCGGCCCTCGATCGCCACGCGCACCACCAGGGCTTTGACTCCGGCAGCTACGCGAAGGCCACCGCGGGAGTCCCGGCCACCGGCCTCATCACCGCCTTCGGCGATCTGAGTCCCGTGCTCTCTGCTCCCCGCGCCGCCAAGGCGCGACTGGTTCCGTGGGTGGCCGCGATCACCGGCTATGCCGCCTCGGTGACGACTGACCAGAACACGACCACGATGCGGTTCCACATCGCCACCACCGGCAAGCCCCTGTTGGTCAGCCAATTGCCGATCGCGAGCGGCACCGCGTCGGCCGGGGCCGCCGGCACGCTGCCCATCGGCCTCGGGATCCGCGATCCCCAGCAGATCGTCAGCTTCATTCTCGACGCGATCCGGCGGACGGACCCCGTCGCGTACGCCAAGTTCCTGCGGCAGGAAGCCGCGTTCAAGAAGCGCTCCGGCGTCGACGCCACCACGGTGACCAAGGCGATGACGGGCCAGCTCGTTCTCTCCAGCGATACCCACGCGACACTGGCCCGGGTCGAGCTGAGCAACCCGTCGCTGTTGCAATCGACCCTGGCCGTCCTCGCCAGGACCAAGGGCGCCGGGGGCGCACACGTGACGGCGATCGGCGGGGGCTTTTACACCATCCACGACGGCAGAACGCCCGTCGCGGTAAGCGTGGTCGGCGACCAGCTCGTACTCGGCCGGGCCACCCCGGGTCAGCTGCGCGCCTTCGCCGCCGCCCCGATCGGCACCGCACCGGCCGGCGCCGGCACCGGCTCGGTGACGTTCCGTATCGCCCTTCCCGATCTGCTCCGCACCGCACTCAAGACGGCACCCTCGCCGATTGCCCAGCAGCTGATCGGCATGCTTGGCGTGATGACCGGCTCGGCCGAGGCCGACACCGACGGCTTGACCGGCACGGTGTCGATCCCGATCAGATAAGCCCGCCCGGTGGCGCAAAGTAAGCCCGCAGAGCGTGCATCAGCTGACACCGGTCCGCGGTCCGCCAATAGGGACACAGGTCCGCTACGAAGAGCTCATCCGCCGCAGCAGCTCCAGCGCGCCCACCTTGTGCAGCGGCTCGTTGAGGTTGCCGCACTTGGGCGATTGGACGCAGGACGGGCATCCCGACTCGCAGGGGCATTCCCCGATGAGACGCTGCGCGTCGGCCACAAGGCGCTCGAACTCGTCGTAGCCGCGCCGCGTGATCCCCACGCCGCCCGGGTGCCCGTCGTAGATGAAGATCGTCGGGCCGCCGGTCTGGGGATGAGCGTCGATCGAGAGGCCCCCGATGTCCCAGCGATCGCACATCGCGATCAGCGGCAGCACCGCGATCTGGCCGTGCTCGAGCGCGTGCAGAGAGCCCAGCAGCGCCGCCCGCGGGAACTCCTCGGCGGCGATCAGCTCGTCCAGCTCATACCACAGGGCTCGGGTGTCGAACTCGGTCGTCGGCAGGTCAAGCGACTCGAAATCGATGACCTCGTGATCCTGCAACGACTTGCGTTGGTAGCCCACGACGGTCTCCGTGTAGACGACCGAGCCGTAGGAGAGCGTGACCCCGCGCGTCAGGCGGCGCTCGGAGAGGCGCTCGATGTAGAGCATGATCTCACGCTTGGCCTGGGTGAAGTAGTCGCCGTCGAAGGGCTCGAGCACGACTCGGCGCGCGGCGAGATCCAGCTCGCGCACGTGGTAGGAGCGGCCCAGGTGCAGGTACACCGCGCCCTCGTGGACCGTGGAGTAGGCGCGTCCCGCCTCGATCGTCCCCAGCACCTCGCCGGAGGTGGCGTCGAGTAGCACGAAGCTGTCGGCCGAGGCCGAGCGCAGCGCCACCCGCGCCGCCGGATAGTCGTCGGCGCGCTTGGGCACAAACCCCGTGGCGCGCTCGCGCAGCAACCCCGCGTCCGTCAGCTCGCGCGCGCAGTCGTGCCAGCCCGGTCCGAGGATCGCCTCGTCGGCCTCCGTGAGCGGGGCCTCGTGGGCGGCGCAGAGCAGATGCTCGGCGTAGATCTCGGGACTGCCGGGATCAAGGATCGCGGCCTCCACCGGGCGGCCCAGGAACTCTGCGGGGTGGCGGCAGAAGAACTGATCCAGCGCGTCCTCGCCGGCGATGTAGACCGCCAGTCCACGGCCGCGGCGTCCGGCCCGCCCCCACATCTGCCGCAGGCTGGCCACGGTCCCCGGGAAGGTGACGCACACCGCCGCGTCGAGCTCGCCGATGTCGATACCCAGCTCCAGCGCGTCGGTGGCGACCACGCCCAGCAGCTCGCCGGTCGTCAGCCGGCGCTCGATCTCATGCCGCTGGGCCGACGTGTAGCCCGCCCGGTAGGGCGCGATCCGTTCGCCCAGCTCGGCCGGGAGGCGGTCGACAGCGTGCTTGAGGATCAGCTCGATCCCCTTGCGCGACTTCATGAAGCAGATCGTCCGGGCGCCGCTCTGCACGAGCTCGGAGAAGACCTCCGCGGCCTCATACAGGGCGG
Organism: Solirubrobacteraceae bacterium; assembly: GCA_049287845.1. Taxonomy (GTDB): domain Bacteria; phylum Actinomycetota; class Thermoleophilia; order Solirubrobacterales; family Solirubrobacteraceae; genus Palsa-465. The sequence goes on from JBAQGP010000368.1 coordinate 23,655, forward strand.
AGGCCCTGACGCCGAGCTGCTCGTCGAGCAGCGGTGGGTTCCACATGGCCACGCGGCGCTGAGCCCGGGGGGCACCGTCGTGCTCGACCAGGTTGAAGGGCTTCAGGCCGGTGAGGGTCTCCGCGAGATCGACGGGGTTGGCGATCGTGGCCGACGCGAGCAGGAAGCGCGGCTCGGTCCCGTGGATGGCGGCGGCCCGGCGCAGGCGGCGCAACACGTTGCCCACATGGGACCCGAACACGCCGCGGTACACGTGCGCCTCATCCACCACGACGAAGGCCAGGTTGGCGAACAGGTCCCCCCACGCGGCGTGGTGGGGCAGGATCCCCACGTGCAGCATGTCGGGGTTGGTGATGATGAGGTTGCTGCGCTTGCGGATCGCCGACCGCTCCTGGCGCGGGGTGTCCCCGTCGTAGATCGCGGGCCGTACCTGCCGGTTGAGGCCGAACCGGTGCAGCGAGCGCGCCTGGTCCTGGGCCAGCGCCTTGGTCGGGTACAGGTACAGCGCTCGGGCGGTGGGGTCGGTGGTCAGGACCTCGAGGGTGGGGAGCTGAAAGCACAGCGACTTGCCCGACGCGGTGCCCGTGGTGACGACGGTGGGGCCGTCGAACGCCTTGAGCACCGCCTCCGCCTGGTGGGAGTAGAGGTACTCGATTCCGGCCTGGTCGAGCGCCTGCGCGACCGGCCAGCTGAGCTGGTCGGGGATCGACACCAGCCGGCCCGGACGGCCGTCGTAGATGTCGTCGTGCACCAGGCGCTCGTCCGAGCGTCCGGTGGCGAGGAGCGCCTCCCAGGGCTCGGTTTCATGGAGTGCCGACACGCGTGAGTCTCAGTATGGCGGTCGACGCTGACCCGCCTGGGGCGGGTGCGGTGCTACCGTCGCGCCGCCGTGCGCTGCCTCTATGTCGACCTCGATGGAACCCTGCTGGGTCCCGACGCGTCCCTGCTCACAGGGGCCGACGGACGCTTCAGCGCGCTCGGCGTGCGGGCACTGGAGGCGTGCGCCCGGGCCGACATGGAGGTCGTCATCTACTCCGGTCGGCGCCAGAACAGCGTGTTCGACGCGGCACGGCTCATCGGCTCGCGCGCGTACGTCTTCGAGCTGGGGTGCGGTCTCGTCGTCGACGGGGAGCTGGAATGGCTCACCGACGGTGTCGTCCCCTCCGACCAGGGCGGCACGATCTACGAGCAGATCGACGCCTCGGGGGCGCCCGCCCTGCTCCTGGAGCGCTTCGCCGGCACGCTCGAGTACCACACGCCCTGGTCGCGCGGGCGCGAGGTGTCGCACCTGTTCCGCGGCAACATCGACCTCGACGAGGTGGGCGCGCTGCTGGACGCCGAGGGGTTCGGGTGGCTGCGGCTCGTCGACAACGGGGTCATCCGTGCGGCGTCTGAGCAGATGGCCGGGATGCCCGTGATCCATGCCTACCACCTGATCCCCAGCGGAGCGTCCAAGGCGCGCGGTGTCGCCCGTCACATGCAGATTCGGGGCTATTCCCCTGAGGACTGCATCGCTGCGGGTGACTCGCGCGAGGACATGGAGGCCGCGTCAGTCGTCGGGACGTTCTGGCTGGTGGCCAACGCGCTGGAGCGTGACCTGACGCTGGGGCAGGACGTTGTGGGCCGGCCCGGCGTCCGCATCGCGTCAGAGAGCTACGGCGGCGGCGTCTACGAGGCGGTGGTGACGACGCTCGCCGAACGACGCGCGCGCTGACCGCGCGCCATCTCGCGTTGAGCGGCGTCGATGACCCGCTGACGCGCCCGGCGCTGGTCGGCCTCGAGCCGCGAGCGCGAGCCGACCTCGTCGGCGTCGCCCACCGCCCAACCCAGTCGTTCGACCAGCTGCGCGGCGAAATGCTCTGACTCGAAGTCGCTCACGGTCACACGTTCGCGCAACATGATGGGCGGCCCGGCGTCGTCCGCCGACTCGTCAGCGATGACGATGATCTGAGGCATCTGTCCCTTCCGTCGACATCGGTTCCAGTCCAGGGTGCCACGACCACGTTGGCGTACGGTAAACATTTGGTAGCCGGCTTCCCATCAGCTCTTCTATTTAGTGGCATATCGGCCACCGTATGTGCGCACACGTACTCAG
>JBAQGP010000369.1:0-9685 GCA_049287845.1 Solirubrobacteraceae bacterium
CGCGACGAGTTCGCGGCGCTGGTCGTGCGCGAGGTCGGCAAGCCGGCGGTGGAGGCCAGCGGCGAGGTCGCTCGTGCGATCTCGATCCTCGAGTACTACGCGCAGGCGTGCTTCGCGGCGGTCGGTGAGCAGTACCCGCCATCGCTCGGCGGGCTGCTGTATACCCAGCGCCGGCCGCACGGCGTCATCGGGCTGATCACGCCGTGGAACTTCCCGCTCGCGATCCCGCTCTGGAAGGCTGCGCCCGCACTGTGCTGTGGCAACGCCGTGCTCCTCAAGCCATCATCGGAGGCGCCGGCGTGCGCGGCGATGCTCGAGGAGATCCTCGCCCCGAACCTCGGCGAAGACGTGTTCACGGTCGTGTACGGCGGCGGCGATGCGGCCCAGGCGCTGCTCGACTCCGCTGACGCAGTGTCGTTCACCGGCTCGGACGCCATCGGCCGGTCTGTCGCCGCCCGCGCCGGCGCGCGCGGGATCCCGGCGCAATGCGAGATGGGCGGCCAGAACGCGGCGATCGTGTTCGATGACGCGGACCCCGCCAGGACCGCAGGGATCGTCGCGGGCGCGGCGATGGGCTACGCGGGCCAGAAGTGCACCGCCACGCGCCGGGTGATCGTGGTCGGATCAGACAGCGGCTTCATTGAGGCGTTCATCGATGCCGTCCGGGGATTACAACCGGCCGCGCCCGAAGCCCTGGACACTACCGTTGGACCCGTGATCTCACAGGGCGCTCGCACCGACGTGCTGGACGCGATCGAGGCGGGCCGCTCGGCTGGGGCGCGGATCCTGGCCGGCGGCCAGGTACCCGAACTCGACGGCTGGTTCGTGCAGCCAACGCTGGTCGACGGACTGGGCCCCGGGCACCGGTTGAGCCAAGAGGAGACCTTCGGACCGCTGGTCACGCTGCTCCGCGCCAACGACGCCGACGAGGCCGTCCAGATCGCCAACTCAGTCAGGTACGGCCTTGTGACCTCGGTCCACGGCCGTGACCTCGACCGCCTGCTAACGACGGCCGCCCAGCTCGACACAGGCCTGATCAAGATCAATGCGCCGACCAGCGGCGTGGACTTCTACACGCCGTTCGGAGGCGAGAAGGATTCGAGCTTCGGGCCTCGCGAGCAGGGGCAGGACGCGCTCGTGTTCTACACCACCGTTCGCACTGTCACGCTGGCCCCGCACGGCGCTTGAGCAGCCGCGCGCAGCAGGCGCAACAGAACTACTTCTCGTGGCGGCCCACCCACAGACCCCGAACGTGCTTGATGTGCGAGTTGATCAGGGTCTTGGTCCCCGCCGTGTTCCTGGCGCGCATCGCCTCGATCAGCTCGTGGTGCTCCTGTGCCGAAGTCACGAGCACCCCTGACTCGGCGAGCGCGACCAACCCAAACAGCCGGGTTTGGCGGCGCATCCGATCGACCAGCTCGGTCAGGCGATCGTTGCCGAGTTGGGAGATCAGCAGCACGTGGAAGCGCCGGTCGGAGTCGAGATACTCGATCAGGTCGCCCTGAGCGGCGGCGGCAACGATCTCATCGGCGATCACCGACAGCTCGTCCAAGACGTCGGGCTTGATGATCTTGGCGACCTGAACCGTGGACGGCACCTCGAGTAGCAACCGGATCTGGCAGATCTCGTCAAGGTCGACGTCGGACATCTCGACCACGCGAAAGCCGCGGTTGCGCTCGGCGACGACGAACCCGTCCTTCGCGAGATCGAGCATCGCCTCCCGGACCGGGGTGGCCGAGACGCCGAACCGGTCGCCGAGCGCGGGCGCCGAGTAGAGCTCGCCGGGCCTGAGCTCGCCGGCCACCATTGCCGCCTCCAGCGATCGACGGACCTGGTCCCGCAGACTCCCGGTGCTGATGGCAACGATGTTGCTGGGCCGCGTGCCGGTTAGATCAGCATCGATTGAAGGCATGTGCTTGACGGTAGCGAATGGGCGGGACCGTGTTGACGTCACATGTGCAATGTGGAATTCTACATTGCACTCGCCGAGAGAGAGAGGACGGAGATGCACGCGCCAAATCGCAGACGGGGGACTTCTCGATGACGTCCACATCCGAGCCGGCGCTCCCGGCGTCGAACCCGTCACCCGCGGTCGAGCAACCGACCCTGGCCCGCAACGAGGTCGGACTGTTGGGCTCGACCGTTTTCGCGTTGGCCGGCGCAGCGCCCGGGCAGACCGTCTCGATCGTGCTCGCGTCGCTGGTTACCACCGCGGCCTACGGCACGATCCTGCCGCTTGCGATCTCGGCGCTGGGCCTGCTGTGCATCGCCGTCGCCTTCCAGCGGCTGAACATGTGGCGTCAGAACGCGGGCGCCACCTACGAATGGGTCTGCCGCTCGCTGAGCCCCTACGCGGGGAACCTCGTCGGCTGGCTGATGCTGGTCGCCTTCTGTGGCTTCGTGTTGATCGACGTGATCACGATCGGTCCGAGCGTGCTCGCGCTGCTCGGCTTCTCACCCAACAACCAGTTCGTGGGCGCGCTCGCGATCGTGATCGTCGGCACCGCACTGACAGCGACCGCTGTGGTCGGGATCAGGCCCAGTGCGCGGCTGCAGCTCACGGTCGCGCTGATCGAGTACAGCATTCTCGCCGTATTCATGGTCTGGGCGTTCATCGAAGTCTTTCTCGTGCACAAGGCGGGAACGGTCAGGCCGTCGACCGACTGGCTGAGGTTCAAGGGCACGGGCGCCGGCGTGTTCAGCGCCTCAATGGTGATCGCCGTGGCCTCGATCGCCGGCTGGGACGGCGGCATCTACGTCAACGAGGAGACCGAGCGGCCGGAGAAGAACCCTGGGCTGGGCGCGGTCGTCGCCGTGGCCCTGCTGGGCGTGATCTTCGTTTCGATGTGGGCGACCTTCCAGGGGATCGCGCCGCTGTCGGCGCTCAATGCGCACTCTGCCAACGCGGCGGCGTTCGTCGGTCAGCGGCTCGGTGGCACGGCGGGCGACCGCGTAATTTCGCTGGCGGTGGTGCTGTCGGTCCTTGCCACGACTCAGGTGGCGATCATCGGGACCGCGCGGCTGATGTTCTCGATGTCGCGAGACCGCGTGCTCCCGGCCAAGCTCGGCTCGGTCAGCGAGCGCTTTCGGACACCCTGGTTTGCCACCGCAGCGCTCGGGGCGGTCATGATGGTGCTCGGGATCATCGACATCTACTCGAGCTCGGTTTCCAATGCGATCGGCAGTCTCGTTACCGTGAGCGGGTTCCTCTACTCGCTGTTCTATGCGATCACCGGGCTCGCGGCCGCCTGGTTCTACCGCCGGTTCATCACCCGATCGGCGAAAGATTTCGGGATCCTGGGGGTGATGCCGCTGGCGGGCGCAGGCCTGCTGCTGTGGGTCGCATACAAGGGCGCGATCGCACTGTCGTCGACCGAGAAGGAGATCCTCGGCGGGGTCGCCGTGGTCGCAATCATCATGACGATCGTCGCGCTCAAGGTCTACAAGTCACCGATCTTCAAGATCAAGGCCGAGGCCGCGACGACGACCGAGCCGACCGTCCACATCGGCACTGACTGACGGGGCTGACCCGAGCCCGATGAAGCGACTCGACGGACAGGTGGCGATCGTGACCGGTGCTGCGCGGGGGATCGGCGCGGGCATCGCCAGCGTCCTGCGCGAGGAGGGCGCGTCACTCGTGGTCGCTGACATAGACGGCGAGGCGGCAACAACCACGGCGCGGGCGATTGACCCCAGCGGCGAGCACGCGCTCCCGATCAGAACCGACGTGACCGACCGCGGCGACCTCGATGCGCTCGCCGACGCGGCGCTGCAGCGGTGGGACAGGATCGACATCCTCGCCGCCAACGCCGGCATCTACCCGCACATCCCGCTCGATGCGCTGACGCTCGATGAGTTCGACCACCTGATCGCGATCAACGTCCGCGGGGCCGTGTTCGCAGCCCAGGCGTGTCTGGAGCCGATGCGGCGCGCGGGCTACGGGCGGATCGTGCTGACGTCATCGATCACCGGCTCAGTCGTGGGCCAGGCTGGCTACACGCTGTACGGGGCCTCCAAGGCCGCCATGCTCGGATTCATGCGCTCGGCGGCGGTCGAGGTGGCCAAGGAGGGGGTCACCGTCAACGCGGTCCTGCCCGGCAACATCCGCACCCCGGGTTTCGGCGATCTCGGACCAGAGCACGAGCAGGCGATGCTCGATGCGATCCCGGTCGGAGTGCTCGGAGAGCCCGAGGACGTCGGCTGGGCGGTCCGCTTCCTGGCCTCGCCAGAGGCCCGGTACATCACCGGACAGACACTGGTGATCGACGGCGGCCAGGTTCTCCCCGAGAGCACTTGAGCGGCAACCCCGCCTCGTCGAGTGCCTGTGCCGCGACCCCGCATGGATGCTTGATGACCGGCGCGTTCGCTCCATGTGTCCGCGCCGGGCACGTGTAGAGGTCCATCGAGTTATCCTTGGACCGGCCGCATGTGCTCCTCGGTCGCAGAAGCGGTAGCGCGCCAACGTTGCTGAAGAGTCGATTGCGATCGCGCCGGCTAAAGGTCGCGGCGCTTTCGGAGGTAGCGATCCTCGGACACGGTCCGAGGGTGACTTAGCGCCAGCGCTCAGCATCTCAGGACGAGCCCGGGTCCGAATTGGGTCATTGGCGGTTGCTGAGAGCGATCGTCAGGCGACCGCCTCCGCTCGCTCGACGAGCGCCAGCGGTTCTCCGTCCGATTGGTCGCTCACTGCTCGCCGACATGCGGCGGCGCTTCAAGTCGTGGCGACACGCCATGAGCCGGTCAAGAGTCGAAGATCGCCGTTTCGCCCAGCGGGGTGTGCAAGCGGGACTCCCAGCGTGGTGTGTGAGCCGCTGGTGTTAGGCCGTACGTCGCGTCTCACAGCCTGCCACCCGAGCGAGATGGGGATCGTCGTCCCCGGCGAAACGCTCGAGCTGCCCGGTCCCCAACAAGATTAGGGCCCCTTGGGAAGGGGAGAGGGTGTGGAGAAAGAGCACCTGAGGACCGCGATTATGTGCGCGGGGGTGACACTCGAGGAGTGCGCCGACAACTCCAAGGTCGACGTCAAGACCGTATAGCGCTGGCATGCCGGTCGCACCCCATACCCGCGGCATCGCCAGGGTGGCCGGCGCGCTCGACATCACCCGAGCACGCGCTCTGGCCCCACGCTGTTGCGGGCAATGATCACGGCGAGGCCCAAATCCGTGCAACAAACCATGTAACGAGGTCGGCAAATTCAGCGCGCGCCGGGCGATGAGCTCGCACATCCAGCACGCCGGCCGGCTGCTGATCGCCTACCTGGATCGGCACCAGTTCTGGTCGCAGTAGCAAGCAACCTTTGACCCGAGGCGCCGACGCACGGTTGCCGCGTGTCGAACGCGCCGGGCTCGTGCCACGGCCTCAGGCCGACAGCAGCTCGTACCCGACCGCTGAGATCACGCCGCCGTTGATCGGGTTGACGTCCATCGGGCACGCCGAGAGCACCACCAGCGTGTCGATCGCCGCGGTGAGGGTGACGTGGTCCCCCGGGCCGGCCGGGGTGGGGTCAAAGCGCAGGGTCCCGTCGGGCTCCCACGGAATGGCCATGAAGAGGTTCAGAGGCGCCGGCACGACGGGAGCGCGGACGCCGTGGGCGTCCATCGCACTCACGAAGTTCTCGGCGCAGCTGGCGTGACGGCCGGTCACCCCCAGCATGCGATAGCGCTCGGGATCGCACGCCGCCATCAGCGTGTCGTGGACGCCGGGGCTGGTGTCCTCGGTGAAGTGCAGGATGGGCCGTCGGCGATTGCTGAACAGGTCGTCGCCCGCCGCGGGCACGAGCTTGGAGAGCGCGACGCGGGTGTGCTGCATCGACATGTACTCGATCGGATCCGCGGCGCTGACCGCCCACGTGTCCACCACCTGACCGCGGTCGAGCATGCTGATCCGCAGCGACTCTCCGGTGCGGACCGGGACAGCGACCCCCTCGCCGCCGCCGAGCACCTGGGGGCCGGCGCTCATGAGGCCGCGGCCTCCGCCACCCCGGGGATCGTCCAGTCCCACGGCTGCTTGTAGATGCGCAGGATGAGCGCGGTCTCGGTGTCGATCACGCCCTCGATCGTCCCGATCTCGTCGAGCAGGACGCGTCCCAGCTCGTCGTTGCTGGAGGCCATCACCTCAGCGTAGAGATGGAAGGTGCCGGTGGAGGCGGCCACGTAGCGCACGTTGGGGTGGGCGGCGAGCCGCTGGGCCACCTTGTGCAGGTGCGCGCGCTGCACCTTGATGCCGACCAGCGCGGGCGAGCTCACGCCCACCTGGAAGGGATCGACGCCGGCGGCCACCTGGACGGTGCCGTCGGCCTGGAGCTTGCGCAGCCGCCGCCGCGCCGTCACCTCGCTGATGCCGGCCACCATGGCCAGCGCCTGGGTCGTGATGCGGCCGTTGCGCTGAAGCTCGGCCACGATCTGGCGGTCAACTCCGTCAAGCTCCTGACGCGGGCCGCGCGCGTCGGGCACGCCGGTCACCCGTCCGCCAGCTCGGGGAACTCGGTGCTGATGGCCTCGACGAGCCGGGCGGCGGCCGCCGCGATGAACCGGTGGCCGATCTCGGCCGTCGCCTCGCTGGGGTGCCACAGCACGCCCGAGGCGGGAATGAAGTCCGGTGACGGGGGCACCACGTCCCAGGTCGGGTGGCGGGCCGCCTCATCGTCGACGATGCGGTCGGTGCGCACCAGGTCCGGACGCATGACGAGCATCATGGCCGTCTCCATGATCGAAGCGTGCTCCACGTCCCACCCCGGGAAGCCGTTGGGGAACAGCTCGTCCAGCTGCGTAGCGGTGAAGTCGGGCATCGGGTTCTCGAGCAGGAGGATGCGCAGGTCGGGCGCGGAGGTCACCGCCAGGTCGCAGGCCTCCCACAGGACCCCCGCGTTCTCGTAATGCCAGTTCTGGACGATGAGCCGGCGAAAGCCCGAGCGGTGCAGGCCGAGCAGGACCTCGCTGATCGTCGCGATGAGCGTCGTCAGGCGCAGTGACAGCGTGCCGGGGAACGACTCGCCGCCCCCGCTGAGCGCGCGCGACCGGGCACCGAAGCGGATGGGGGGTGCGATCACCATGGGGATCGTGCGCGCCGCCTCCTGAGCCACCCCCACGGGGAGGACCGCGTCGGTGGCCAGCGGCAGGTGCGGGCCATGCTGCTCGGTGGAACCGATCGAGAGCAGCGCCGGGAGCCCGGCCTGGGCGGCCTCGGCCACCTCCGGCCACGTCATGTCCTCGATCAGCCCGCCGGTCGGTGAGGGCATCTGTCAGAAATCGATACTCATCGTGATTTGACTACGGTATAACGAAAATCTACCCCCCATTCAAGGAGGGATTTCGTCATGAGCGCCGAGTTGTCCGCCGAACGGCTGAACCTCCCGTTCACCGGGATCGCCACCTTCGCCAAGGTCCCTTACCACGCCGATCTCAACACGCTGGAGGCGGACGTGGCGATCGTCGGCGCCCCGTATGACCTGGGTACGCAGGTCCGCTCCGGCGCTCGCTTCGGGCCGCGCGGGATCCGCAACGCGTCGGCGATCTACGGGATGCGCACCGTCACCTACTACGACGCCGAATTCGACGAGGTGTACCTGGACGGCGTCTCGATCGTGGACGTCGGCGACGCCGACATGATCCACTCGCGCCCGGAGGCGTGCCTGGCCAACATCGAGGCGACGACCCGCAAGATCTTGGAGCGCGGGGCGATGCCGGTGACGCTCGGCGGCGACCACGCGGTGCCCATCCCGATCCTGCGCGCGCTCAGTGACCACGGCCCGCTGGTGGTGGTCCAGATCGACGCCCACCTGGACTTCGTGGACGAGCGCTTCGGCGTGCGCGAGGGCCACGGCAACGTCATGCGGCGGATCGCGGAGATGGACCACGTCACCGGGATCGCTCAGTTGGGCATCCGCGGGCCGGGCTCCAGTGACCCGAGCGACTTTGCCGACGCCAAGCGGATGGGCAGCGTGATCATCGGCCCGCGGGAGTTCCGCCGCATCGGCGTCCCGGCGGTACTTGACCGGATCCCCGAGTCGGCGCGCTACTACGTGACCATGGACTGCGACGGCTTCGACGCCGCGCTCATGCCAGGCACCGGCTCCCCCTCCCCTGGCGGCTTCAACTATCACGAGGTCGTGGATCTGCTGCGCGGGCTGGCGGTCAAGGGCGACGTCGTGGGCTTTGACTTCGTGGAGGTCGCTCCGGTCTATGACCAGACCGAGGTCACCGGGCAGACCGCCGCACGGGTGGTCCTGGACTTCCTCGGCGCCATCTTCAAGGAGCGCGAGCGGCGGGCGCAGGGGTAGCGGGCGGGGCTCGGAGGATTTCGAAGCCGGGCGCGGGCAGAGTTACGCGGGCACGGTGCGCGTGACACCCAGATCGGCGCGCCGCGCGGCCAGCCACCCCGCCCGCACCGAGGCGAGTAACCGCTCGCTCTCGGCCCATGCCGGGTCGTGACGGTCCAGAATGCCGGGCGCCAGGGATCTCACCTCAGCCAGGATGGCCGGCTCGTCCACTCCGGTGGCGGCGCCGTCGCGCATCACCCACCGGCCTCCGACCATGGAAGCGTGCACTGCGGTGGTCGTGGACCCAAAGACGATGCTGTTGAGCGGGCGCGACATCGGCGTGAACACGCGGGAGTCCAGGTTCAGCAGGACGAGGTCGGCGCGGCGCCCGGGCTCCAGCCGCCCCAGCCCCGAAGGCTCACCAAGGGCTCGCGCGCCGCCTGCGGTTGCCATCTGCCAGGCCTCGCGGGCTCCGACCCACCGCTCGTAGTCGAGGTCCCACAGCTTGTGCAGCAGGCCGCCGGCCTTGAGCACCCCGAACATGTCGTTGCCGTCGTTGGAGGCCATCCCGTCGGTGCCCAGGGCCACGTTCACGCCGTGTGAGAGCAGGTGCGGGACCGGACACACGCCGCTGCCGAGCTTCATGTTGGAGACCGGGTTGTGCACCACCGAGCAGCCCGCATCAGCGACAGTCTCGATGTCTGATGGCGTGAGCCAGATGCCGTGCGCGAAGCTGACGCGGGGGCTCAGGAAGCCGATCTCGCGCATGTGGTCGGGCAGCGTGGTCCCGTACATCCGCCGGCCGCTCAGCGCCTGCATCCGGGTTTCGAGCACGTGGATGTGCACCTGGAGGTCGAGCTCGTCAGCCAGTGCCGCGCACGCCTGGAGAAACTCGTCGGTGCAGCGCTGGGGCCCGGATGGGGCCAGCCCGATCGAGATCCCCTCCTCGGGACGGTGATAGCGCTCCACCGCCCCGCGCGCGAACTGCTCCCATACCGGCCACGCCGGCGGCCGCTGGTCGGTGAGCGCGGCGAGTAGGTCGGCCGGCACCAGGTCCTCCTCGAGGACCACGGTCTCATGGAAGGCGCGATCGCTCATCCCCACCGCGACCAGCGCACGCAGGCCCAGGTCGCGGTAGGCCTGGACCACCGCTCCGAGCGAGTCGTAGCTGAAGCCACCCTGCTCGTAGACGAAGTCCACCACCGAGGTGGCGCCGGAGTGGATCATCTCCAGGGCGCCGATCAGGGTGCGCACGTAGATCTCGCGAGGGCTCTGCGCCGGGCCGCCGACCGCCGGGTAGGAGAAGAGCATCCACGGCTCGAGCGGCAGGTTGTCCCACCGGCCGCGAAACCAGTTCTCGTTGGAGTGGCAGTGGCCGTTGACCATGCCGGGGATCACCGCCAGGCGATCGCAGTCGATGACCTCGGG
>JBAQGP010000370.1:0-2792 GCA_049287845.1 Solirubrobacteraceae bacterium
GCGCAGGTCTCCCTCGCGCAGCCGGGCGGCGAGCTCCGCGCCGTCCCCGGGCGCCGCGCTCAAGCGGGGGTGGCGGTGTCCGCCCGGTGGCGCTCGCTCACCAGCGAGACGATGTCGCGCATCATCGCGTTGAGGTCCCAATCCTTCGGGGTGTAGACCGCGGCCACGCCGGCCTCCCTGAGCGCCGCCGCGTCGCCCTCCGGGATGATGCCGCCGACGATGACGGGAACGTCGTGGACCCCCGCCTCGGCGAGCGCCTCCAGGACGGAGGGGATGAGCTCGGCGTGCGAGCCCGAGAGGATGGAGAGGCCGATCACGTGCACCCCCTCCTGGGCCGCCGAGCCGGCGATCTGCGACGGCGTCAGGCGGATGCCCTCATAGACGACGTCCATCCCGGCGTCGCGAGCACGCACGGCGATCTGCTCGGCGCCGTTGGAGTGCCCGTCGAGCCCGGGCTTGCCGACCAGGAACTTCAGCCGGCGGCCCAGCTCGTCGCTGAGGCGCTCCACCTCGTCGCGCAGCTCGGCCAGATCCTCCCTGGGCGCCGCCACGGCGTCGCCCACGCCGGTGGGGGCGCGGTACTCGCCGAACACCTCGCGCAGCGTCTGGGCCCACTCGCCGGTGGTGGCGCCGGCGCGGGCGGCGGCGATGGTGGCGGGCATGATGTTCTCGGACTCGTCGCGAGCCACGCGGGCGAGCTCTGCCAGCGCCGCTTGGACGGCGGCCGAGTCGCGCTGGGCGCGCCATGACTCCAGCGCGGCGCGCTGCTCGGCCTCCACCTGCGGATCGACGACCAGGATGCCGCCATCGGCATCGGTGGTCAGAGGCGAGGGCTCGGTGGACTTGAACCGGTTCATGCCCACGACCGTGAGCTCGCCGGACTCGATCCTGCGCCAGCGGTCGCGATGGGACTCGACGAGCGCGGACTTCATGTAGTCCACGCCCCTGACCGCCCCGCCGATCTCGGCCACGCGTCCCATCTCCTCGCGGGCACCCTTGACCAGGTCCGCGACGAGTCCCTCCATCACGATCGAGCCCTCGAAGATGTCGGGGTACTCCAGCAGGTCGGTCTCGTAGGCCAGGATCTGCTGGAGGCGCAGCGACCATTGCTGGTCCCACGGGCGGGGAAGGCCGAGGGCCTCGTTCCAGGCGGGGAGCTGGAGGGCGCGGGCCCGCGCGTCACGGCCGAGGGTGACCCCGAGCGCCTCCAGGGCGATCCGGTAGACGTTGTTCTCCGGCTGGGCCTCGGTGAGCCCGAGCGAGTTGACCTGAACGCCGTAGCGAAAGCGCCGGTGGCGGTCGTCCTGGACGTCGTAGCGCGTCAGGCCGAGCTCGTCCCAGAGCTGCGCCATCGCGCGCAACTTGGCGTGCTCCTCGATGAAGCGCACGCCGGCGTTGACGAAGAACGAGATCCGCCCGAAGACGTCGCCCATGAGGTCCTCGGCGACGCGCTCGCGGACCGCGTCGAGCACTGCGATCGCGTTGCTCAGGGCGAAGCCGATCTCCTGGACCGGCGTCGCACCGGCCTCCTGGAGGTGATAGGAGCAGATGTTGATCGGGTTCCACTTGGGGACGTGCTGCACCGTGTAGGCGATCGTGTCCGCGATCAGGCGCATCGAGGGGCCGGGTGGGAACGCGTAGGTGCCCCGGCTCAGGTACTCCTTGAGGATGTCGTTCTGGGTGGTGCCCTGGAGCCGGGACGGTGGGATGGGCGGGTCCTGGTTCTCGGCGGCGACGATGTAGAGCGCCAGCAGCCAGGCGGCGGTGGCGTTGATCGTCATCGAGGTGTTCATCTGGTCGAGCGGGATGTCCTCGAGCAGGGTCCGCATGTCGCCCTCGTGGGCGATCGACACGCCCACCTTGCCCACCTCGCCGCGGGCGAGCTCGTGGTCGGGGTCATAGCCGGTCTGGGTCGGCAGGTCGAAGGCGACCGACAGGCCGGTCTGGCCCTTCTCGAGGTTGCGCCGGTACAGCTCGTTGGAACGGCGAGCGTCCGAATGCCCTGCATACGTCCGCATCATCCAGGGCCGATCGCGCTCTGGAAGGCGCGCGGAAGGTGTATCCGCCATTCGGTGCATTGTATGGCTGGGCGACCGGGCGACGTGCGACAATGACCACAGATCACCGATGCCAGATCAGAGCTCAGCAGCTACAGAGCACGCGATCCTCGCGGAGATCACCCAGCCGCTCGGGTCCCTGCCTCCGGATCCGCTCGCCGTCGTCGACGCCGATTTCCCCACGGCCCTGCGCGGGTACGACCGCGTGGCCGTGGATGAGTACGTGCGCCAGACCCGTCGGCTCGTCGCGGAGCTGCAGGCGACTCGGTCCCCGGAAGCGGCGGTTCGCCGCGCCCTGGAGCGTGTCGGCGAGCAGATCTCGGGGATCCTTCAGCGCGCCCACGAGACCGCTGAGCAGATCACGGCTCAGTCGCGCAGCGAGGCCGAGGACCGGCTCGAGCAGGCGCGCGCCGAGGCTGCGCATCTCGCAAGCGCCGCCGAGCAGCGCGTCAGAGACCTGGACGCAGACACCGATCGGATCTGGCTGGAGCGTCAGCGGATCGTCGCCGACGCGGAGGATCTCGCCGGTCAGCTTCGGGCCCTCGCCAGGACCGCCTCGGAGCGGTTTCCCGCGGACGCCGACGCCGACGCCGACGCCGCCGATGCCGATGCCGACGCGGATGCCGGCGCCCACGCCCGTGCGGACGCCGGCGCCCACGCCGACGCGGGCGACGAGACGGAGGCTGCGGGCACCATGGCCTTCGGTCCTGCTGGTGCTGGGCCGGAGCCCTACGA
>JBAQGP010000371.1:0-1558 GCA_049287845.1 Solirubrobacteraceae bacterium
GGCGCGCGCTGCCCGTCGGCGTCCTCGCCGTGGCCGCGTTCGCCGCCGGAGCGCTGTGGGCGATGCGCCCGGGCCACGAGGAACGGCAGATGGTCACGCGCTACGTGACGGCGTGGACCCACAACGAGTTCGCCGTGATGTTCGCGCTGCTGGACCGTCCGTCGCAGGAGGCCACGACCGAGAGCCGGTTCGCGAGCGCAATGGAGAGCGCCGCTGACCTGGCGACGCTGACGTCGCTGGCGAAGCTGAACGTCGGTAGCCGCGAGGGCAATCACATCGCCGTCGCCATGGTGGTTCACACCAAGCTTTGGGGCACACTGCACGAGACCCTCCTGGTACCGCTGACCGGCTCGGGCTCCGAAGCCCGGGTGCACTACTCAGACACGCTGCTGTTCCCGGGGTTGCGATCCGGCGAGACGCTGCATCGCCAGATCTCGCTGCCGCCGCGGGGGACGCTTGAGGCCAGCGACGGCACCCCGCTGGCCCAGGGGCCGGACCGCAGCTCGCCCATCCCCGACGTCGCCGGCCAGATCGTCGGCAGGGTCGGCCCCATCCCGTCGCGCCTGGCGGCCACCTACGCCGCGCGTGGCTACCCGGCCAGGTCCCACGTGGGGCTCGACGGGCTGGAGCTCGTCTTCCAGGACCGCCTGGCCGGGCAGGCCGGCGGCCGTCTGCTGGCCGATCACCGCATCCTGGCCAGCGCCGCGCCCGTGCCGGCCAACCCGGTCACGACGACGATCTCTCCCGGGATGGAGCGCGCCGCGGTGGCGGCGCTCGGCGGCCAGTTCGGCGGGATCGTGGTCATGAACCCGCGCACGGGGGCGCTGCTGGCCCTGGCCGGGATCGCCTACTCGGCGCTGCAGCCGCCCGGCTCGACGATGAAGATCATCACCGCCACCGGCGCGCTGCAGGCGCGCATCGCCACGCTGAGCACCGTCTTCCCCTATGCCACCGAAGCGACGATCGAGGGGTACGCGTTGCAGAACGCCAACGGGGAGGACTGCGGCGGCACGCTGATCAATTCCTTCGCGGTGTCGTGTAACTCGGTCTTCGCGCCCCTCGGGGCCAAGCTCGGCGCCAAGCGGCTGGTGGCCACGGCCGAGCGCTTCGGCTTCAACCATCCCAGCTCGATCCTCGGCGCGGCCGAGAGCACGATCCCGCCGGCCGGCGCCATCGGGGACGACCTGGCGGTCGGCTCGTCGGCGATCGGGCAGGGGCTGGTGCAGACCACGCCCCTGGAGATGACCGACGTGGCGGCGACGATCGCGATGGGCGGCCGGCGGCCGATCCCCACGCTGCTGGCCCACCAGCCCCCGCGCTTCGTTCGCGTCACGAGCGCCAGGGTCGCCCACGAGGTCCAACAGATGATGGTGGCGGTGGTGCGGTACGGCACCGGTACCTCAGCGCAGATCCCCGGCGTCCAGGTGGCCGGCAAGACCGGCACCGCCGAGCTCAGGAACACCTCCGCACCGTCGACCGACAGCGGCACCGGCACCACCCAGACCCAGACGTCCAACCCCCAGAACACCGACGCGTGGTTCGTCGGCTACGCGCCGGT
>JBAQGP010000372.1:0-2172 GCA_049287845.1 Solirubrobacteraceae bacterium
GTCCTACAGCGGTCCTTCGCCTACTCACCACGGCGGGTACAGCAGCCCCTCCATTCCCTGAACCGAGTCGTCATGGAGCCGATGAAAATCGCGGGCATAGAACACGAGGGGCCGATCCTCCCCGGGACGCAACACCACGCGGTCGACCTCCCCGACGAACAGCACGTGGTCAGCAACGTCCACTCGTCTGCTCACCGCACAATCGAGGTGGGCGAGCGCCCCGGCCACCGCCGGCGTCTGACACTCGGCGGTGGAATCGCAGTACTCGGCGACGAACTTCGGCTCGCCCGCGCGCGATCCGACCCGAGCCACATGGTGCTGGGCCTCTCCCAGCACGCTGACGCCGAAGCGCTGTGCCGCCGTGATGGCACCCGCGCTGGCGGTGTGAGCGCCGAGCGAAACCAGCAGAGACGGTGGCGACATCGACACCGAGCAGCACGCGCTGACCGTCAGCCCCCACGGCCGCTCATCCAGGTGGGTTGTCACCATCACCACCGTGCTCGCCAAGCGACGCATCGCCTCGCGAAAGTCGTCCACCAGTCCGGTGGGCAGAGAAACCTCAGCCTGCATCGCCTACAGCCCCGCAGCGTCTCGGGCGATTCCGACGACGCGCTCGCGCGGGTACTCGCGGTAGAGCCGGTCGCGCAGAAAGTTCGCCGGAGTGGCGTTGACGTTCTCGAACAGCTCGGTGCGTCCAGCGTGAGAGTCGGTCGTCAGATCCCAGACGAAGTTCATCAGCCGGTTCTTGTCCTGCGACGTGAGGCCCTTGCCGGGCAGCAGTTCGTCGAGCAGCGGGCCGATCTCAGCGTTGGCAAAGTCGGCGCGACCGAAGCGCATGACCAGACCCTGGCCGCAGAGCTCCTGAATCGTGTGGATGATCCGCGGATACTCATCGATCGAGTGCAGCCGGCCCGCGGTGAGCATGTTCACGTCCGGGGCGAGCACGCCGCCCTCCGACATGGTCGCGAGGTTTTCGGCCGCCAGCACGAAGGCCCTGAGAGTCTGGGCGTACCTGATCAGGTCGGCCATGTAGGCGCGCACCTGGGGAAATCCACCTGTGCCGAGGGTGTCGACCACGGCCTGTCCCACCCCCACGAACAGCTCCGCCTTGTACCAGAGCCGGGTCAAGACGTGCCAGTGAGCCCATACGGTCACCGGCCCGTACAGCTTCAACAGCTCCGGATCACCCACGTTGAACAGGCGCTCATTCGCCACGAAGACGTCATCGAAGATCAGCAGCTGGTCTGACTCCTCGCCCCGGCTGGCGATCGGGTGGTCGAATGGGTCCGCGCCCGGCCGGGAGATCGGCTCCCGGCAGACCAGTTTCAGCCCCTCGGTGGCGACGGGAATGGCGCCCCAGATGCACGCCTCCGGCGGAAAGTCCGGGCGCAGCAGGTTGGTGAAGATGATCTCGTCGGCCTGCGCGGCCAGTGAGCCCACAGACTTGGCCCCCCTCAGCCTGACGCCGCCCGCTTCCTCGGCGACCACCCGCAGAAGCCCCGCCGATGCCGCCGATCCGGCCGAGCGATCGGCTTGGGGGTCTGCCAGCACCTCGCCGGCGATCAGGTTGTGAGAGCGCCCGAATTCGAAGTACCGGTCGATGTTCTCGGCGAAGTCCACGTTGCGCCCCGAGGCGGTTCCACGCGTGAAACTCGGCTTGCGGGCCAGGAGCCCGAGAGCGATGAGAGGGCCGAAGTCAGGCGGACGGCCATAGGTGCCGGCAGTGAGCAGAGTCGTGTACTCGATCAGCCGCCGGCGAGCCTGGAGGTCTTCGACGGTGCTCGGAATCTGCCAGGACCGACTGACCCGCCGACCCTCGGGGTCAACGAAGGTCGTGACATCCTGCAGTTCGTCGTCGAACTGCGCGTCGAACGCCTCGGCGACCAGGTCGATCCCCGCGCCCAGAGATGGGTCCTCGGTGACGTCATCGATGCGCTGGCCGAGGCTCCACACCGCCCGCCCGTCCCGCAGGGCCGCGCGATACGCGTCGCCGTCGCGCAGGCAAACATCCTCTCGTGCCGCCGTCGATGACTCCATCCGACCCTCCTCGTCTCAGCCCGTCCTAAGTAGTTGAAATAACATATATCTATCGGACGCGTGCTGTCAAGCGATCACGGACGCGCCGATTGATGCAGGAGCGCGGGCTACCGCTTCATGTGGGCAGCCCCGACG
>JBAQGP010000373.1:0-1529 GCA_049287845.1 Solirubrobacteraceae bacterium
GTGCTCGACGCGCAGAGGCCGGCCGGCGGTGGCGTTGTGGGCGCGGCACACGTCGCCCGCCGCCAGCAGATCCGGCAGTACGGTGCGCATTGCCTCGTCGACGGCTACCGCGCCGTCGGATAGCGCCTCACCGGCGCCCGCCAGGAGCTCAGCGCGCGGCGCGACCCCGATGGCCATCACGACCACCCGCGCTTTGACATCCGCCTTCCCGGTCGTCGCCTGCAACGTGTCCCCCTCGCGACGGATCTCCTCCACCCCCGCGCCCAGTCGCAGGATGACGCCCTCGTCCGACAGCCACCGGGCGAGCTCGGCCCCAGCCTCGGGACCGAGCCGGCGGGCATTGGGGGCGACCTCGTCGGAGATCAACGTCACTCCGTGTCCGCGCCGTCGCAACGAGGCGGCGATCTCGCAGCCGATGAAGCCCGAGCCGATCACGATCGCATCCGGCGCGGCCCGCAGGCGATGCACGAGCTCGCGAACATGGTCCAGGGAGCGAACGACCCGCACCCCGGGATCATCGCAGCCCGGGATCGCAGGCCGCAGTGGCTCAGCCCCCGTCGCCAGCACGCAGCGGGCATACTCCAGGTGACGGCCGCCGGCCAGCGTGACCGTGTGCGCCTCCGGATCGAGCGCCACCGCGCGCCCGCTGATCAGGGAGACCGAGTGCTCGGCCAACCATGGCTCGGCCTCCAGCGGCAGCTGTGACTCGTCCATCTCACCCCGCAGCAGCTCCTTGATGAGCGGCGGGCGCCGATAGGGCATCCGCTCCTCGTCACAGACGATCGCCACCGGGCCCGTTGCACCCGCCTGCCGGTAGCCCCGAACGGCCGACATGCCCGCCGGGCCGCCTCCGATCACGAGCATCGCCAGCGGAGAGCTCATCTGCGCTCCAGGACGTCGAGCAGGTAATCGTCGGTCGGAGCGGCCAGCACCGGCCAGAGCCATCCCTGACGACGCAGCAGCGCATGCACCTCAGCCGCCGTGAAGGGACGCTCCGGACCCGGCGGGCGCCAGTGAACGGCCACCAGGCGACCGTGCGGTGCCAGGCAGTCGCGCAGCCGCGCGAGGGTCCCGGAGAGCTGCTCAGGCTCCAGGTAGTAGAGAATCTCGGAGGCCACCACGAGGTCGAACGTTTCCTGCCCGATCGCGTCCGGGATCGCGCCGATCCGCGCCTGCACCCACGGCACGCCGGACAACCGGCGGCGGGCGACGGCCACCGCGCTGGGCGCGGCGTCGATCGTCTGAAGCGAATGGCAGCGGGCCGCGAGGCGGAGGCTGAACACGCCGATCGAGGAGCCCAGCTCCAGCGCCCGGTTGTAGGGCCCGTCCCCGCATGCCCGCAGGGTCGCGTCGTACTTGCGGCGCTCATAGTCGCTGGACTCATATCCCCACGGATCGGGATCGGCCTGGTACAGCGCCTCGAAGTCGGCGTTGGTCATATGGGCCCCCACCATCCCTCAGCCGTCCCCGCGGGTCGCGCGGATCGCCGCCTCGCCCGCGCGCGCGAGCATCGGATCGAGGCGGTGCTG
>JBAQGP010000374.1:0-4166 GCA_049287845.1 Solirubrobacteraceae bacterium
TAACCAAGGAGACACCATGTATTCGGGCATCTTCAACATCCCGACGTTGCCAGCCCTGGCGCAGGCGCTGGATGCGCTCCACCGGGATGGCATCACGTTCGCGGTCGCCCGCGCCGGGGATCACCTCAAAGCCAACCTGGCGCGCGGCGGACTGGTCGATCGCATCGGCGCCGATCGCTTCTATGCCTCGGTGGACGCGGCGGTGACGGGGGCCGGGCTGCCGCACCGAACGCGAGGTGAGGCGTAGAGTCAGTCTGCGCATGCCCGATTCCCGAGCCGAGCAGTTCACCGAGCTGATCGAGAGGCTCCGCGTGTCGCCGGGTGTGAAGGTTGATCTGACCCGCGACCATGACCCGGCCTACAAGGCCGGTTGGGCGCGCAAACGCGACGGCAAGAGCCAGCTGGAGCTGAGCGTGGCATTGCTCGCCGAGTATCAGGAGCGCCTCGCCGCCCAGGGCACGCGGGCGCTGCTCGTCGTCCTGCAGGGCATCGACGCCGCCGGCAAGGA
Source organism: Solirubrobacteraceae bacterium (assembly GCA_049287845.1). GTDB lineage: Bacteria > Actinomycetota > Thermoleophilia > Solirubrobacterales > Solirubrobacteraceae > Palsa-465. The sequence goes on from JBAQGP010000374.1 coordinate 509, forward strand.
CGGGACGATCCGCCACGTGATGAGCGGGGTCAACCCGCAGGGGGTCACGGTGCGCAGCTTCAAGGTCCCCACCGACGAGGAGCTGCGCCACGATTTTCTGTGGCGCTATCAGTGTGCGCTGCCGGGTCGCGGGCAGATCGGGCTCTTCAACCGCTCGCACTACGAGGACGTGCTCGTGGTCCGCGTCCACCCGGAGCTGCTCGAGCGCCGGAAGCTGCGCACTACCGGACGGCCCGACGAGCTGTGGGCGCGGCGGTACGAGGACATCAACGCCTGGGAGCGCCACCTGTGCGAGAACGGCTACACGCTGGTCAAGCTGTTCCTCAACCTCTCCAAGGAGGAGCAGCGCACCCGGTTCCTCAAGCGCATCGACCTCGCGGAGAAGAACTGGAAGCTGTCACCGGCCGACGTGCGCGAGCGCGAGCACTGGGATTCCTACCAGCACGCCTTCACCCAGATGCTCAGCCACACGAGCACCCCGTGGGCCCCCTGGTACGTGATCCCCGCCGACCGCAAGTGGTTTGCGCGCATCGCGGTCGGGGCCGTCATCGTCCAGGCGCTGGTCGACATCGATCCGCAGTACCCGTCGGTGTCTGATGAGGATCGCCAGGCCCTGCGCGTGGCGCGCGCCGCGCTGGTCGCACAGGCGCCGCCGGGCGCTGCGGCCGACCCGTTCCAGGCTGCCGAGACGAAGTGATCCTCCCGCTTTAGCCGGCATCGCTGCGTCGCGGCTCCGCCAGCCCGTGCTCGTAGGCAAAGACGACGATCTGCACGCGGTCGCGCAGCCGCAGCTTGGCGAGAACGCGAGCGACATGGGTCTTGACCGTCGTCTCGCTGATACCGAGCTCACGGGCGAGCTCGGCGTTGGAGCGCCCCCGCGCGATCTCGCGCACCACCTCCAGCTCGCGGGCCGTCAGCTCGTCGAGCTCGGCGGGAAGCGGATCCGGGGAGCGAGCCACGAAGCGCCCGATCAATCGACGCGTGATCGACGGCGCAATGAGCGCATCCCCACGAGCCACTGCCCGCACGGCCTCCACCAGCTGATCGCGGCCGGCGTCCTTGAGCAGGAAACCGCTGGCGCCGGCACGGAGCGCCTCCATGACGTACTCGTCGAGATCGAACGTCGTGAGGATGAGGACCGGGACCGGGCTGGCGACACCTGGGCCGGCGATCTCCCGCGTGGCCTCCAGACCATCCACGCCCGGCATGCGGATGTCCATGAGCACGACGTCGGGGGCGCGGCGACGCGTCAAGTACACCGCCTCGCGACCGTCGGCGGCCTCGCCCACGACGTCGCAGCCCGCGGACTCCAGGATCATCCGGAAGCCGTCACGGACGAGCTCCTGGTCGTCGGCCACGATCACCCGCAGCCTGCTCGCGTCGCTCCTCATGGCACCGGTTCGAGCGGCAGGCTGGCCGCCACGCGAAACCCGCCCTCAGGGGAGCGCTCAGCGACCAATGTCCCGCCGACCGCCGAGGCACGTTCCCGCATCCCCGCAATGCCCCGCCCATCCCCGGAGACGGTCACCGGCACCCCCGGCCCGTCATCGCGCACCTCGATGGCCAGCTCGGATGGGCGGTAGCGCACGGCGACGTGTGTGTGGGCGCCTGGCGTGTGGCGCATGGTGTTGGTCAGCGCCTCCTGAACGATGCGGTAAGCCGACAGCGCGACGCTGGCCGGCACGCTGCGGACGGTCCCCTCCCGGATGAGCTGGACGTCGATGCCGGCGGCGCGCACCGAGTCGACCAGCTCGCCGATGCGTTCCAGCCCCGGTTGTGGCTGGCGGGAAGGTGACTCAGCACTGGGGCGCACCTGGCGCAGGAGCCTGCGCAGCTCAGACAGCGTCTCCTTGCCGACCGATTCGATGCGCTGCAACGCCGTCGTCATCTGGCCCACGTCGGGCTCGGGCGTCTGGGCCGCCTGCGCCTGGATGACCATGACGCTCACACTGTGGGTGAGCAGATCGTGCAGCTCGCGGGCAATGCGGGCCCGCTCGTTCTCGGTCGCCAACGCTGCGTTCTCTTCGCGTTCGCGCGCGAGTTCGACTGTGCGGGCGTGCAGTGCTGCGGTCTGCACGCGGCGCTCGCGCATCAGGGCGCCGAGCAGCCACGCCGCCGAGAACAGCGCGGCGTTGGTGGGGATGGAGTGATTGTCGGACGTCAGCACCGGCACCAACCACACCGCGACGAGGAGCGCCGCGGCGGTGACACGCCGGTTCAGGGTGGCGCCCCAGCACGCCACGCCGTAGGTCGCGGCGATCGGGCCCAGTCCGATGTGCGTGTTGTGGCGCGCCGCCAGCGCGACCGTCGACCACGCCGTGAGCTGAAAGGCGATGAGCGGCCGGCGGCGCCACAGCACGAGCGGCGCCGCTGAGAGCAGCAGGAGCACGACGGTGACGAAGCTCCGGCGGTTGCCGGAGTTGAACACGAGCAGGTCTGAGAGCTCGAGCGCCAGCACCACCACCGCCAGGCCGGCGTCCAGCGCGACTGCGGGCGGGGATGGAAACCGCGATCTGTCCATCGCGAGGCGAATCTACCGCCGGTGGCCGCCGCGCGAATCGTCCCAAAGGATGACGTGCGGTCGTTCACCGGACGGGTCTCGCGGCGCCGGAGTTCGCTCCCCCGGCCGATGTGCGCGACCTGAGGGGCTGGAAGCCTGGCGTCACCCCAAACCGTCGGAGGGAGAGCCATGACGACCGCGACGTATCCAATCGCCCTGCCGGCGGTCCGGGAGGGCACCGTGGGTCCCGCGCCCCGGATGCGCACCCGCATGCGATCCTCGCTCGCCGTCGGCGGGGCAGTCGCGCTGGCGAAGCTGGCCACCGCACTGCCGTTCCTGGCGCACTACGGCTGGAACCGCGACGAGCTCTACTTTCTGCAGGCCAGCCGCCACCTCAGCTTCGGCTACGTCGATTTCCCGATGGTCACCGCGCTGATCGGCCGCGTCACCATCGATCTCGCGGGACCCTCGCTCGTCGCTCTGCGACTTACCGGCGTGATCGCCACCATGCTGGCCACAGTGCTCGTGGGTTTGTGCGCGCGTGAGCTGGGAGGGGGCCTGCGGGCGCAGGCGCTCGCGGCGCTGGCGTTCGTCCTCACGCCCTACGGGCTCGCCGGCGGGACGATGTTCCACCCCACGATGTTCGATCTCCTCGTGTGGGTCGCGTTCGCGTACGTCGCGTTGCGCATCCTGCGCCGTACCGAGCCGCGGTTGTGGCCGTGGCTGGGGCTCATCGCTGGCGTCGGCCTGGAGACCAAGGGCACGGTGCTCGCCCTGATGCTCGTGTTCGCCGCCGGCCTGATCGTCGTGGGGCCGCGCGGCGTGCTGCGCGAGAGGGGCCCGTGGATGGCGGCGGCCATCGCTGTGGCGTTCCTCGCGCCGTACCTCGGGTGGGAGGTCGCCCACGGCTGGCCCAGCCTCACGTTCCTGCCCAGCCAGGACGCTGTCACCGCCGCCGCGACGTCCCGGTCGACGTATGTCCTGCAGCAACTTGCCTTCGTCGGTCCGGCGCTGGTGCTGGTGGCGTTCGGCGTGAGGGCGCTGTGGCGCGAGCCGCGGCTGCGGGCGCTGGCCGTGCTGGCGCCGGGCACGTCGGTGCTGTTCTTCTGCGAGCAGGGACGGGCCTACTACTCGCTGCCGGCGATCGCGGTGGCCCTC
>JBAQGP010000375.1:0-3164 GCA_049287845.1 Solirubrobacteraceae bacterium
GCCATGCACCCCGGCGTGCCCGCCAGGGCCGGCGGCGCCGGCACACCCGCCGCCGTCGGCGGCGGCTGGTTCGGTTGGCTGGGCTACCGCCTGGCGGCCCGCGTCGAGCGGGTCGCGCTCAACGCCCACCGCCCCGTTGTCCTCCCGGACTTCCATCTCGCCTACTACGACAACGTCCTGCACCGCACCCCCGACGGTCAGTGGTGGTTCGAGGCGCTCGTCACCGAGGCGCGACGCGACGCGCTCGCGCACCGCCTGCGCCATCTCACCGATCTGCTGGGCCGGCCCGCGCCCGCCTCGCCGCCTCCGCGCGTCTCTCCGTTGCATCTCAGCGCACACGACGCCGTCCATCACGTCGACGCCGTCGCCCAGTGTCGCCGCCGGATCGCGGCCGGCGAGATCTTCCAGGCGAACCTCTGCCTGCGCCTGCACGGCCAGACCGACGCGGCCGCGACCGATCTGTTCGCCGCGGCCCTGGAGCACCTGGACCCGCCCTATGGCGCCACGTTCGCCACGCCCCGCGGCGGCATCGCCTCGCTCTCCCCCGAGCTCTTCCTGCGCCGCCGCGGCCGGCAGATCGTCACCGGACCGATCAAGGGCACGATCGCGCGCGACCCCGAGCCTCACCTGGCCGCCGCCGCCCTGGGCACCCTGCGCGGCTCGGTCAAGGACGCCGCCGAGCACGTGATGATCGTCGACCTCATGCGCAACGACCTCGGGCGCGTGTGTGAGTTCGGCACGATCCTCGCCCCGCGCCGCCCGCGCGCCGAGCCCCACCCCGGACTGTGGCATCTCGTCTCCCACGTCCGCGGGCGCCTTCGTCCCGAGGTCACCGACGCCGACGTGCTGCGGGCGACGTTTCCGCCCGGCTCGGTCACCGGGGCGCCCAAGGTCCAGTCGCTGCGCGTCATCGCCGAGCTCGAACGGGCCGGGCGCGAGGTCTACACCGGCGCCATCGGCTTCGCCAGCCCCGTGGCCGGCCTCGAGCTCAACGTCGCCATCCGCACGCTGGAGCTGGCCGACGGCCAGGTCTGGCTCGGCGCCGGTGGCGGGATCGTCGCCGATTCGGATCCGCCCACCGAGCTCGAGGAGGCGCTGACCAAGGCGCGGCCGATCGCCGCCGCCGTCGGCACCACCATCGACCTGCAGCGACGTGCTCCGGCCACCCGTGCGGCCTGATCGCGCCCACGGGGTGTTCGAGACGATGCTGGTCCGCGACGGGCGGATCCAGTCGGCGCGGCGCCACCTCGACCGCCTCGCGCACTCGATCGGGGCGCTGTACGGAATGGGGCTCGCGGCCGACACGCACGAGCGCCTGCTCGCCGAGGCCGCGCCCCTGGCCGGGGAGCACCGGCTGCGGGTCGACGCCGTTCCCGGCAAGGACGCGAGCATCACCACCGTGCCCGTCGCCGCCGGTACCCGGCAGCCGGTGGTCCTCGAGCCATTCGTCGTCCCCGGAGGCCTGGGCCCCCACAAGTGGCGCGACCGCCGCCTGCTTGACATCGCAACACGATATCGTGGCGCGATATCGGGACACGAGCCGGGACCGTTGCTCGTCGACGCCGATGGCACGGTCCTGGAGGCCGCCTGGGGCAACATCTGGCTGCTGGAGGACGACCGGCTCATCACCCCGCCCACCGACGGGCGGATCCTCCCCGGCGTCACCCGCGCGGTGCTGCTGGAGCTCGCTCCCTCACTCGGTCTGCACCCGCGCGAGGAGCCGATCAGCCTGCACCGCGCCCAGGCCGCGCCCTGTGCATTTGCCACCTCGGCCATCCGCCTGGCCGTGCCGGCGACGCTGCGTGGCAGCGCGGCAGCCCCCACGGCGCTCGTCGGGCGCATCCGCACAGCGCTGGGCGCCCATTAGATTCCCGGCTCGATGCTGATCCGCCATGCCGATCCTGACCGTGACGCCGCCGCCTGTGCGGCGATCTACGCCCCCAGCGTCACCGACGGTGTGGCCTCGCTGGAGGAGCGCGCCCCCGAGCCTCACGAGATGGCCGATCGGATCCGCATCACGTCGCGCATCTATCCGTGGCTGGTGGCCCAGCTCGATGGCGAGGTCGTCGGCTACGCCTACGGCTCGCGTCATCACGACCGCGCCGCCTACCGCTGGTCGGCCGACGTGACCGTCTACATCTCCGCCGCCCACCACCGCCGCGGGGTCGGCCGCACGCTGTACGGGGCGCTCTTCGGGCTGCTCGAGCGCCAGGGCGTCTACGAGGTGTGCGCGGGGGTGACGCTGCCCAATGCTCCCAGCGTGGGCCTGCACGAGTCGCTGGGCTTCACCCGCGTGGGCATCTACCGCGACGTGGCCTTCAAGTTCGGCCGGTGGTGGAGCGTCGGCTGGTGGCAGATGAGCCTGCGGGCGCGCCCCGAGGGAGAGGCTCCCGCGGAGGTCGGCCCGCCGGCCCGCCTGCCCTCCCCCTGACCGCTCCTACTCGCCTACTCCCCCTGCGAGTGCGCCACCGGCAGGTCGAGAATGAACGTCGGGCCGTCGACGCGCACCTGGCCGTCGTGGTGGGCGGCGATCGCGGCCACGATCGACAGCCCCAGGCCCGAGCCGGGGCGCTCGGAGGCTCCGGGGCCGCGCCAGAAGCGCTCGAACAGCTGACCGTGCAGCGCCGGGTCGGGGCCGACGCCCTGGTCGGTGACGCTCACCATCGCGCGGTCGCCCACGACATCGAGTGACACGGTGACGTGGCCGCGCGACGGCCCGTGCACCAGCCCGTTCTCGATGAGGTTGCCCAGCGCCCGGCGCAGCGCCCCCTCGTCGCCATCGACGGTGGCCGCATCGAGGCTGGCGATGTGCACCCGGCCGGGATCGTGGTCGTCCACCGCCCGGCGCACCAGGTGATCGAGGGACAGGCGCTCGAGCTCGGGGGTCCCCTCCCTCGCGCGCTCCAGCGCCAGCAGGGAGTCCACCAGCCGGGCGAGGCGGTGGGCGTCGTGGCGCAGCTCGCTCAGCACCTCGGGGTCGGCGCCATGGCGCGCCGCGTACTCGACGTTGCCCAGGAGCGCGGTGACCGGGGTGCGCAATTCGTGCGAGGCGTCGGCGAGCAGGCGGCGCTCGCTCTCGCGGGCCTGCTCGAGCGAGGCCAGCATGCGGTTGAGCACACCGGTGAGCCGTCCGATCTCGTCCAGCGTCGCCGCCTCGGGAAGCC
>JBAQGP010000376.1:0-5682 GCA_049287845.1 Solirubrobacteraceae bacterium
GGCCAGCCATGCGCCCGGCCCTCCACCAGCGGCAGGACGATCGCGGTGAGGCCGAGCGTGGCCAGGGCGGTGCCGGCGAGGTCGAGGCTCCCGGCCTGAGAGCGTGCATCGACCCCGCCCCCTCGGATCACCCGCGGCGCCAGGACCACCGCCAGCAGACCGATGGGGATGTTGATGAGAAAGCAGCTGCGCCAGCCCAGCCCGGCCGGGTTGGCCTGGACCAGGATCCCGCCGATGAGCTGGCCCGACACCGCGGCGAAGCCCATGGTCATGCCGTAGGCGGCCAGCGCCTTGGCCCGATCGGCGCCGCCATAGAGGACGCCGATGATCGCCAGGACGTTCGGCATCAACAACGCGGAGGCAGAGCCCTGGGCCAGCCGTGAGATGACCAGGACCTCGGGCGTGCCCGCCAGCCCGCACCCGGCGGAGGCGAGCGTGAACAGCGCCAGCGCCGCGGTGAAGACGCGGACGCGGCCCAGCCGATCGCCCAGCCGTGCGCCGGTGATGAGGAACACGGCATTGGTGAGGCCGTAGCCGGCGACGACCCACTCGATCGCGCCGTTTGATGCGTGCAGGTGACCCTGGATCGACGGCAGCGCGACGTTGACGATGAAGAAGTCCAGTACGACCATGAAGGTGCCGGCGAGGATCACCGGCAACGGCAGCCAGTGGCTGCGCGTGGGGGAGAACGCCGCCGGGACGCGCCGGGCGGCTGATATCGATTGAGTGCTCATGACCGGGCACGTTCCCAGCCGCGGGTCACCGCGTCGATTACCCGCCGGGTAATGACGCGCCCTCGCCTTTCAGAACACTCAGCTCAACGTGATGACGCTGCGGATCCCGTCCTGGCGCTCCATCAGCTCAAAGCCGTGGTTGACCTCGTCGAGGGTGATCGTGTGCGAGATGAACGGGTCGATGTCGATGTCGCCCTTGAGGTACAGCTCGACCAGCTCGGGCACCTGGTCGCGGCCCTTGACGCCGCCGAAGGAGGAGCCGCAGATCCGCCGGCCGGTGATGAGATAGCGGGGGACGACGTCGAGGGTCTCGCCCCGGCCGGCCACGCCGGCGACGGTGCACAGGCCCCAGCCCATGCGCGCGGACTCGACCGCCTGGCGCATGACGGCCACCAGCCCGGTGGCCTCGAAGGTGTAGTCGGCGCCGAACCCGCCGGTCTCGTCGAGCACGCGCTGGACGGTGTTCTCGTCGGCGGCCCAGGTTTCGGTGGCGCCCTGGCCGCGCGCCAGGTCCAGTCGCTCATCAGACAGGTCGACGCAGATGATCCGTTCGGCGCCCCGCAGGCGACAGCCGGCCACGGCGCCCAGGCCGACCATGCCGGCGCCGAACACGACGCACGTCGAGCCCGCCTTGACCTTGGCGGTGTTCATCGCCGCACCCAGTCCGGTGGAGAGCCCGCAGGCGAAGAGGCAGGCGTGATCGGGCTCGGCCTCGGGCGAGACCTTGGCCAGCGCGATCGCCGGCATGACCGTGTACTCGGCGAACGTGCTCGTGCCCATGAAGTGGCGGATCGGCTCGCCGTCGCGTGAGAGGCGCGTGGTGCCGTCGGGCAGGTAGCCCTTGTTCTGCTGGTCGCGGATGGCCAGGCAGAGATTCGTGTCGGGGCTGAGGCAGTGCACGCACTCGCGGCATTGGGGCGAGAAGAGGGTGACGACGAGGTCGCCGGGGGAGAGGCCCGAGACGCCGTCGCCGAGCTTCTCCACGAATCCGGCGCCCTCGTGGCCGAGCACGGTTGGCGCGTACCCGGACGGGTCGACGCCCGACGCGGTGTACATGTCGGTGTGACAGACCCCGCACGCGGCGAGCCGCACCAGCACCTCACCCGCCTTGGGCTCCGCCAGGTCCAGCTCAGTCACCTGGAGGGGCTTGGCGAACTCCTCCAGGACCGCGGCACGCATCTTCAACGGGGCTCTCCTTCGCTCTGCTTGGTCAGGGCCCCAACGATATTGGTCGGCGGCTCCCGTCAGCGCTCGCTGCCGCCGCGGCGCGCATCGAGCGCGTCGATCATCAGCTCCAGCATGCGCTGCCACCGCTCCGGCTCGACGCGCCGGGCGGCACGAGTGGCGGCGAACAGGAGCCGCAGGTCCAGCGTCGTCGCGTCCGCGCGCAGCCGGCCCTCGGTGCGCGCTGCGGCCAGCAGCTCCTCCTGCGCCTCGCTGGCCCGGCTGACCGCGGCGATCACGTCGGGATGGTCGGCCACCAGGGCCCGCGCGTCCCCGATCAGGTAGTCGGCGCGCTGCGCGCTCACCAAGCTCGTCACCATCTCGGTCAGCGCCTCCCACCGGTCACCGGGTCGCCGATACGCCTCCCGCGCCGCGGCCGCGATGGTGTCCATGCGCCGGACGACCAGGGCGGCCAGGAGCTCGCGCTTTGAGTCGAACAGGCGGTACACGCTCGCCACGCCGGCCCCGGCCGCGTCGGCGACGACGCTCATCGGCGCGTCGAGCCCGTCGCGCGCGAAGACCTCGGTGGCGGTGGCCAGCAGCCGCTCGCGCTTGGCCGCGGCGTCGAGCCGGGTCCACTCGCAGCGTCCGGAGGCGGCCTCCGGCTCTGAGAGCGGAATCATCATTCCGCTACAGTACCCGGGCGTGTCAACGGGTGCCCATCGAGACCACGGAGTCCACCCCAACCTGATCCTCGCCGTGACCGCGCTGGCGGGCATGAGCTACTCGATGCTGAGCTCCGCGGTCATCCCCGCGCTGCCCTCGATCCAGCACAGCCTGCACACCACCGAGACCGGCGTCACCTGGCTGCTCACCGGCTACCTGCTGTCGGCGTCGGTGGCCACCTCGATCATCGGCCGCCTCGGCGACATGTACGGCAAGGAGCGGCTGCTGGTCATCACGCTGATCATCCTCGCCGCCGGTACGGTCGTCTCGGCGCTCTCGACCTCGCTGACCCCGATGATCGCCGGGCGCATCATCCAGGGGGCGGGCGGCGGCATCTTCCCGCTGGCCTTCGGGATCGTCCGCGACGAGTTCCCGCGCGAGCGCGTGGCGGGCAGCATCGGGTTGCTGTCCTCCGTCCTCGGCGTCGGCGGCGGCATCGGCATCGTGCTGGGCGGGCTGATCGTCGAGCACCTCGACTACCACTGGCTGTTCTGGATTCCGCTCATCGTCACGGTGGCGGCCGCGATCTGCACCCAGCTGTTCGTGCCCGAGTCCCCGGTCCGGGTGCCGGGTCGCGTCAACTGGCTGGCGGCGGCGCTCATGACGGTCGGCTTCTGCTGCGTGCTCATCGCCATATCCCAGACGATCACCTGGGGCTGGGGCTCGGCCAGGACGCTCGGGCTCCTCGCCGCCGGCCTCGCCATCTCCGCCGCGTGGATCCTGGTGGAGGTCCGCAGCGAGGTGCCGCTCATCGACATGGCGATGATGCGCATCCGCGGCGTGTGGACGACCAACCTCGTGGCGTTCCTGCTCGGCGCGGGGATGTACGCCTCGTTCCTCGTCTTTCCGCAGTTCGCGCAGCTGCCCAGGAGCACCGGCTTCGGCTTCGGCGCGTCGGTGGTCACCGCCGGGCTGTATCTGCTGCCCGCGGCGCTGGGCATGACCGCGCTGGGGTCGCTGGCGGGCCGGGTGGCACGCCGCTTCGGGTCCAGGGTCGCGGTCATCGTCGGCAGTGGGATCACGGCCCTCTCCTTCGCGCTGCTCGCCGTCGCCCACGGCCATCCCTACGACATGCTCATCAGCGCGGCACTCCTGGGCGTCGGCATCGGGCTGGCCTTCGCGGCACTCGGCAACCTCGTGGTCCAGGCGGTCCCGCCGAGCCAGACGGGCGCGGCCACCGGCATGAACACCGTGATGCGGACGCTGGGCGGTGCGCTCGGCGGCCAGATCGTCGCCACCCTGATCGCCAACAACGTCGCCCACGGGCTGCCGACGGTGACCGGCTTCACGGACTCGTTCGCTCTGGAGGCGCTGTTCCTCGTGATCGCGACGCTCGCCGGCACGCTCGTGCCCGTGGTGAGGCAGCACCGGAGCGGATCCGCGGCCGCCGTGCTCGATCAGCCCGAGCTCGCCCAGGCGCACGAGGCCGGCTGACCGTGGCGCGTCGCTCGCTCACCTCCTTCAGAGGCACGCGCTCAGACCCGCGCGGCCCCAACTACAAGTGGATCGCGCTGTCCAACTGCACGTTGGGCGTGCTCCTGGCGACGCTCGACGCCTCGATCACGCTCATCGCCATGCCCAGCATCTTCCGCGGGATCAAGCTCGACCCGCTGGTGCCGGCCAACAGCTTCTACCTGCTGTGGATGATCCTCGGCTTCCTCGTCGTCTCCAGCGTGCTCATCGTGAGCCTCGGCCGGCTGGGCGACATGTACGGCCGGGTGCGGATCTACAACCTGGGCTTCGTCATCTACACGGTGGCCTCGCTGCTGCTCACGGTCGACTGGCTCACCGGCCGCGACGGCGCCGTGTTCCTCATCGTGTTCCGCGTCGTGCAGGGGATCGGGGCCGCCTGCCTGCTGGCCAACTCCGCGGCGATCATCACCGATGCCTTCCCCGCCAACCAGCGCGGCATGGCGTTGGGCATCAACAACATCGTGGGTGTCTCGGGCATGTTCGTCGGCCTGGTCCTGGGCGGGCTGCTGGCGCCGATCAGCTGGCGGATGGTGTTCCTCATCTCCGTGCCGGTCGGGCTGTTCGGGACCGTCTGGGCCTACCTCAAGCTCCAGGAGCTGTCCAAGCCCAGTCGGGCGCGCATCGACTGGCCGGGCAACATCACCTTCGCGCTCGGCCTCATCCTCATCATGGTCGCGGTCACCTACGGGATCCGCCCGTACGGGCACGCGGCGACCGGATGGGCCAGTCCCCGCGTGCTCATCCTCATCGGCTCCGGCCTGGCCTCGCTGGTCGCGTTTGCGGTTGTCGAGCGCCGCGTCGAGGATCCGATGTTCCGCCTGCCCCTGTTCAAGATCCGGGCGTTCACGTTCGGGACGCTCTCGACGTTCCTCTCCGCGGTGGCGCGCGGTGGCCTCATGTTCATGCTCATCATCTGGCTGCAGGGAATCTGGCTGCCCCTGCACGGCTATGACTTCACCGAGACGCCGCTATGGGCGGGGATCTACATGCTGCCGCTGATCCTGGGGATGCTCCTGGCCGGTCCCACGTCCGGCTACCTGTCAGACCGGTTCGGGGCGCGGTGGTTCGCCACTGGGGGCATGCTCGGGGCCGCGGTGAGCTTCCTGCTGCTCGCGCTGCTGCCGATCGACTTCCCCTACATGCTGTTCGCGGTGTGCCTGTTCCTCAACGGCGTGTCGATGGGACTGTTCGCGTCGCCCAATCGCGCCGCGGTGATGAACAGCCTGCCGGCGGCCGACCGAGGCGCCGGCGGTGGCATGAACCAGACCTTCCAGAACTCCGCCCAGGTCCTGTCGATCGGCATCTTCTTCACGCTGATGATCGTGGGGCTGGCGGCGACCCTGCCCCACGCGATGTCGGCCGGCCTCCAGGCCCATGGCGTCCCCGCGGCCACCGCCCACCACGTGGCCCAGCTACCGCCCGTGTCGATCCTGTTCGCGGCCTTCCTGGGCTACAACCCGATCCAGCACCTGGTCGGCGCCCACGCCCTCGCCCAGCTCTCCGCTCACCAGCACGCGCTGGTGGTGGGCCGCTCGTTCTTCCCCCAGCTCATCTCTCCGCCGTTCCGCAATGGCCTGCACGAGGC
>JBAQGP010000377.1:0-4795 GCA_049287845.1 Solirubrobacteraceae bacterium
GACGGTGTGGCGATCAGGTGCTGGGGATCAGGTTGTACTTGCCTGCGCTGTTGATCTTGAACAGGAAGAACTTCCCGCCGATGAGATCGCCGTGGCTGTCGAACTTGATCGGCTGCCCGAGGATCGACGTCGGCTCGTCGGTGGCCTTGACCGCCGACAGGACGCTCGAGCGGGTGGGAGCTCCGCTCTTGCACGCCGCGGCGATGGCCTCGTCCATGACGTGCGTCGCCGCGTAGATCGGCGGTCCGAACGTCCCGTACTTCGGGAACTTCGCCTTCGCTTGAGCGGCGATCGCCTTGTCGGCCGGAATGCCGTTGATGTCCGGGCCAAACGACGACACATACGCGCCGTTCGTGGTGAACGAGCTCGGTGAGAACAGACCGTCGGTTCCGAAGATGACGGCGGTCTTGTGCTGCTCGGCCAGGTTCTTGCCGAACTGCTGGCCATTGGCGGCCACCTGCCACGGCAGGACGACCACGCTTGTGCCGGAGCTCACCTTGGCCACCAGCGAGGAGAAGTCGGTGACCTTCTGACTGACGGACTCATGGTCGACCTTGATCCCCGCGGCCTTGAAGATCGGCATCATCGCCGTCACCAGGCCGGTCGAGTAGGCCTCCTGGTCATCGACGATCATCAGCGACTTGGGCTTGAGGTGAGTGACGATGTAGTGGGCGTCCTGCGGGCCCTGGACGTTATCCCGGGAGACGACGCGGAAGAACGTGGGGTTCTTGCCGCTCAGCGTCAGCGCCGAGTTGGTGGCCGATCCGGTGATGAACGCCAATCCGGCCCGGCCGAACAGCGGGCCCACGGCCTCGACCTCCTGGCTGCCCGCGGGTCCGATCACACCCACGATCTTGCTGTTGGAGACGAACTGCTGGGTCACCGTGGTGGCCTGCGCCGGCTGAAGCTGCGTGTCGCCCTGGACGATCGAGATGTTCGTGCCATTGGCGGCGTTGTCGGCGGCCACCGCCAGCTGGGCAAACGCGAGCTGCTCCTGACCGAGCACCGCGACCTGCCCGGTGAGCGGCGCCTCGATGCCGATCGACGTCGTGCACTTCGAGCCGCTGCCCGACGACGACGCCGACGCCGACGAGCTCGTGGTGGCGCCAGCAGCGGCGCTGGTGCTGCTGCTGCTACTGCTACTGCTGCTGTTCGAACTTCCGCAGCCGGCCGCGACCAGCGCTGACAGCGCTGCGGCGACCAGTGTCACACGTACCTTCATGGCCTCTGGCTCCTCCTCTGGAGTGGGTCCTGATTGCTCTGATAGGCGGGGGTTCCGTCCGGATGGAACGCGGCGGCCGGCGACCCCGCGGGCCGGAATACGGCGGCGATGCGCATCGGCCCGTCGCCCGCGTTGGACAGGCAGTGCACCGTCCGGGCGGGCAGCTGGATGCACGAGCCCGCCGCCACCGGGCGCGAGAAGGCTCCGGCCTCCATGAGGCCCTCGCCGTCGAGCACGTAGATCACCTCGTCGTAGGTGTGGAAGTGGTCGGGCGCGCGCTCGGCCGGGATGTAGCCGACGAAGTGGGTGGCCGAGCGCAGGCCGGTGCTGGGGTCGGCGACGATCCGGAACGCCCGCTCGGTGGTCGCCTGCTCGACGTGCTGGTCGTCGAGCCGGCAGACGTGGACCGGCGACGGGGGGCCCGGGCTCGGGTCCGGCACGCGGACCGCCACCAGCCGCAGCGGGCCGCCGCCGGTGTTCTCAAGCTCGACCGCGGATCCCGGTGGCAGGTAGATGCCCATGTCGGGGCCCACCGTGCGGGCCTCAGCGCCGACGCGCAGCCGTCCCTCGCCCTCCAGCACAAACAGCGTCTCCTCGACGTCGCCGGGGACCGAGATCGAGCCCCGCCGCCCCGGCGGGCATTCGAGCACCGCCTGCTGGAGTGCGTCGAAATCGGTGCGGGGGCCCAGCGTGACGCGCACGCTGAGACCTCCGTCGGAGCTGACGAACGGCTCCACCTCCTGGGCGTGGACGACGTTCACAGCCGGCATCGGCGGCGGCTCCGGATGACGGTGACGAGATTCACTTGGCTTGGCAAGGGGTCCCCAGCACATCCTGGCTCGGGGTCGGGCACCTTCGCATATTCGGGCCGCGCCGGTCAACCACCTGCCCCCGAGGCGTTCATTGCAGCGTCGCTTCGATCGTGATCTCGGTGCCCGCCAGGGCCAGCGACACCGGACACGTCGCCTTGGCCTGCTCGGCGAGCTCGGCGAAGCGCGCGGGATCGAAGCCGGGCACCTCGCCGACCGTGGTGATGGCGATCCGCGTGATCCTGAAGCCCTCCTCCTTCTGCTCCAGGCGGACCCGCGCCGTCGTTCGCAGATCCTGCGGGGGCGAGCCGGCCTCCTCCAGGAGATTGGCCAGCGACATCGTGAAGCAGCCGGCCTCCGCGGCGGCGATCAGCTCCTCCGGATTGGTGCCGCGCACCTCGTCCTCGACGCGGTTGCGCAGCGTGAACTCGCCTTCAAAGGCGCCGCTGCCCAGCGCGATTCGCCCGCCCCCCTCGGGCACGGTTCCCTGCCAGCTGGCCTCCGCGTGGCGGCTTACACGAACGCTCAAGGTGTCCAACACCCCCTCGGTCTGATTTTGTATGACGATCAAACCATTACCGTGTGACGGCTGCAAGCTGGTACCCGACCGCCGCGAGCAAGGAGAGGGCTTTGGCAGAGACGCTCAACCCCACGATCGACGTCGCCGAGGTGCGCCGGCGCTTCTCCGCGCTGGGAGGCGGGTTCGCGTTCCTGGACGCCCCGGGCGGGTCCCAGGTGCCCGACGAGGTGGGCGACGCCATCGCTCGCGCGCTGCGCGAGGCCAGCGCCAACCTGGGGGCTGGGTACGCCACGAGCTTCCGGGTCAAGGAGATCCTGGAGACCGCCGAGGCCCATGCCGCGCGCTTCCTCGGTTGCGACCCCCACGAGGTCACCTTCGGCGCCAACATGACCTCTCTGGACTTCACGTTGAGCCGCACCGCCGGGCGCGACTTCGAGCCCGGCGATGAAATCCTGGTGTCGTCAGCCGACCACGACGGCGGCGTGGCCCCGTGGCTGGAGCTGGCGGCCGACCGCGACCTGGTGGTCAAGCACATCGAGCTTGGACCCGACACGCTGCTGGACTTCGACGACCTGGCGGCCAAGCTGTCGGACCGCACCCGGGTGGTGGCCTTCGCCTGGGCATCCAACGCGGTCGGCACCGTCGTCGATGCCGCGCGGGTGTGCGCGATGGCCCACGAGGCCGGTGCGCTGGCCTGGATCGACGCCGTCCACTACGCCGCCCACGAGCCGATCGACGTGCGCGCCGTGGACGCCGACGTGCTCATCTGCTCGCCCTACAAGTTCTGCGGGCCGCACCTGGGCCTGGCCTACGGCAAGGCCGAGGTGACGTCGCGGTGGCGCCCCTACAAGGCGCGCCCGGCGCCGACCGACCCGCTGGGCCGGCGCTTCAACACCGGCACGAGCCCCTACGAGCTGCTGGCCGGCTTCAACGCCACCATCGACTACCTCGACTCGATCGGGGGGTTCGACGCCATCGTCCCCTACGAGCGTGCGTTGGGCGAACGGTTTCTGGCTTCGATCTCCGACGCCGTCACGGTGTACGGGCTGCAGACCATGGAGGGCCGGGTGCCGACCTTCCTGGTCAACGTCGACGGCGTCCCCGCCGCCGATGTCGCTGCGGGTCTGGCGGCGCAGGACATCGGCGTGTGGGCGCACGACTCCTGGTACTCGCTGAACCTCTACAAACGGCTGGGCTACGAGCGCGATGCGATCCGGATCGGGTTCATCCACTACAACACCGTTGACGAGGTCGACCGGTTGGTGGCCGGGCTGGAGGGCGCGCGAGCGTAGTGGCTGTCGCCGCTAACTGTCCCCGTGCCCGATGGGACGCGCACCTGAAGCGCCCTCGCCACCGGCGGACCGCTCGGCCTCGAACAGCTCCACCAGCCGGCTGCGCACCTCCCAGAGCTTGGGCAGGGACCGCTGGGCGATGAGCTTGCCCAGCACCTGGACGGGCGTGCCGGCGATCCCGGTGGTCTCCTCGCCGATCGCACGCGCGACGACGCTGTAGTGGCGAAACCGCCACAGCCGCAGGCGCTCGTCGTAGTCGGTGAGCAGCTCGGCGAGCTGGTGCAGGGGCTCGTAGGAGCTGCGCTGGCGGTAGAGCTCGGTCACCGGCACGCCGGTGCGCTCCAGGGCACGGTCAAACGCGCTGCCCAGCGCCGGCGTGGCGCGCGCCAGGTGGCGAAAGCCCGGTGAATCGAAGCCGCTGCCGTGGCCCAGCGCCGTGCGCACCGTGTGGTAGTCCCAGGGGTCGAGCAGGTCGAGCATGTCCAGCGCGTCGGTGACGTGGCGCAGGCACAGCACGGCCCGGCGCATCAGCCGGCCCGCCGCCAGCAGCTCGTCGGCGTCGATCAGGCGCGTGGCCTCCCCCACCTCCTGCACCGCGAGCTTGAGCCACAGCTCCGAGGACTGGTGCACGGTCTGAAACAGGAGCTCGTCGCGGTGGATGCGATCCTCCGGCGGCTTCTGCAGCGCCAGCAGCTCGTCGGTGCGCAGGTAGCGCTCGTAGTCGCTGGCCCCGGGTCCGGGGAGGACGGGGCCGGTGTCGGGCTCGCTCATCTCGCTCCTGGGCCGTTTTCGCTCATCTCGCTCCTGTGCCGTTGATGATCTGGGCGAGGGTGGCCAGGTTGATGTTCCCGCCGCTGACCACGCAGACCACCTTCCCCGGGCCCGCGCGGCCGGCCAGCGCCACCGCGGTGGAGAGGGCCCCGGCGCCCTCGGCGATGACGCGCACGCGCTC
>JBAQGP010000378.1:0-5611 GCA_049287845.1 Solirubrobacteraceae bacterium
GAACGCGATCCCGACCGAGCCGTCCAGGCTCCAGTCGAGCGCCAGCGCCCGCAGGCTCATGGGCTACTGGAAGATCTCGGTCGTGCAGTCTCCGCCGGGCAGATGGATCTCGTGCGGACGGGCGCCGTCCGCCTGCTCGTGGAAGTCCACGAAGAACTCGGGATCCAGCGCGTAGCTGCCGTCGGACTGGCGGTCGAGCTTGGTCAGCCAGCCCTTCAGCCCCGGGTAGAACTGGTTGTCCCAGGTCGAGTACAGCGAGTTCGACACGTAGACGCGGTCGCCGTCCAGCGAGTTCTGGAGCATCTGGGGACCACCGTTGAGCGCCTCGGACGCCTTGGGGTGCCCGCCGTCGCGGCCCAGCAGGCCGCCCAGCCACACCTGCGAGCGCAGCTGCGGGTTGCCCGGGTCCGAGACGTCGTAATGGCGCAGGTCGCCGTGCAGCCAGTTGGAGAAGAACAGGTCCTTGTCGTCGAGCGAGAGCACGAGGTCGGTGATGAGGCCGGGGACGCCGCCGGGCAGCGGCCAGCCCTCGAGCTCCTCGTTGCCCACGTCGATCACCTTGTCCGTGGCCCAGCTCCCGTTGCTGCGCCCGAAGCGGATGATGTTGCTCGACAGCGTCGCGCCGACGAAGCCCTGCGCCGAGTCGGGGTCGTGCTGCCAGCGGATCTCCAGCGGGATCAGGCCCTCGTCGCCCAGGTCGATCGTCTGCACCTTCTCGCGCTTCTCCAGATCCCAGAAGTGCAGACGGCGCCCGTACTTGCCCGCGGCCACGTCGGCGGGGTCAAAGCCGCCCTGGAAGGTGTTGGGCGCGCCCCATTCGCTGGAGATGAGGGTGTTCTGACGCGGCTGGTACCAGAAGTCGTAGAGGAACTGCATGTCGCCGGCGTCGCGCTCCCAGCGCTCGGCCACGGAGAAGTCGCGCGCGTCGAGCACCGCGAACCCGCCGGGCGAGTTGCCGTCGGCGTCGCCGAGCATCGAGATCGTCACGATGTCGCCCGGCATGCAGTGGACGGTGTGCGGTGCGCTCAGCCCCAGCTTCTCCTTGAGCTCCTCGCCCTCGATCACGTTCTTGATCGTGGGCTTGCGCGGGTCGGAGATGTCGAGCAGATGGATCCGCGAGGAGCGGAAGCCGGGCACGATCAGGGTGTCGCGCGCGAGCTGCGAGTGGCACGCCGACGAGCACGCGTTCCAGCCGAAGTGGTGCAGCTCGTCACCCACGTTGGGCATGTCGGTCCGGTGCACGATCTTCCCGTAGTCCGCCGACTCCGGGTCGACGTCGACCACGGCGATGAAATCAGGCCGGTCGATGCCGGTGCCCTCATATAGCGAGGCGACGTAGATGACCTTCTCCGGCGGCTGCTCGCGTGCGACCTGCGGCGACGCGTAGCCCGGTCCGGCGTGCGCGGAATGATCGTGTTCGCTCATCAGCGGATCCCTTTCCTCGACCTGAGTCTTCGGTGGCGGACGGCCCCGGCGGTGGCTGGCGGCCCCCCGGCGGTGGCGGACGGCCCCCGGCGGTGGCTGGCGCCGTATACGGTGGCTGGCGCCACTTTACCGATTGACCGGCCCCGCCCGCGTTCCTCCCAACTAATTCGATCGAAATGACGCTGATGACGAAATGCGCTCTCTGAGGCCACTTTTGTCATCCGCGTCGGGGAAACGCGCGGACGGTGGCGGAGCTAGCCTCACACGGGCGACCGCTCCCACCCCTGGAGGCCCACCCCATGACCACGACGACGAGCATCCCCCCGCTCCGCGAACGCCGGGCCTGGAGCGCGCTCCAGCAGCACCACGACGAGATTGGTGACCGGCACCTGCGCGACTTGTTCGCCGAGGACGAGGCTCGCGGCGAGCGCCTGACGGCGGAGGGCGCCGGGCTGTTCCTGGACTACTCCAAGAACCGCGTCACCGACGAGACGCTGAAGCTGCTGGTCGAGTTGGCCGAGCAGTCCGGCCTGGCCGAGCGCACCCAGGCGATGTTCTCCGGCGAGCGCATCAACGTCTCGGAGAACCGCAGCGTGCTGCACGTCGCCCTGCGGATGCCCAAGGGGAGCACGCTGATGGTCGAGGGGGTCAACGTGGTCGACCAGGTGCACGAGGTGCTCGACCGCATGGGCGCCTTCGCCGATCGCGTGCGCGCCGGGGACTGGAAGGGTCATACGGGCAAGGCGATCCGCAACATCGTCAACATCGGGATCGGCGGATCGGATCTGGGCCCGGTAATGGCCTACGAGGCCCTGCGCCACTACTCGCGCCGCGACCTCACCTTCCGCTTCGTCTCCAACGTCGACTCCACCGACTTCGTCGAGGCCACCCACGATCTCGACGCGGGGGAAACCCTGTTCATCGTCTCCTCCAAGACCTTCACGACCCTGGAGACGATGACCAACGCCCACTCGGCGCGGGACTGGGCTCTGAGCGCGCTGGGCGACGAGAGCGCGATCGCCAAGCACTTCGTGGCGGTGTCCACCAACGCCGAGAAGGTCTCGGAGTTCGGGATCGACACGGACAACATGTTCGGCTTCTGGGAGTGGGTCGGAGGGCGCTACTCGATGGACTCGGCGATCGGCCTGTCGACGATGCTGGCCGTCGGACCGGGTGGGTTTCACGAGCTGCTGGCCGGCTTTCACGACATGGACGAGCATTTCCGCGCCACCCCGTTTGCGCGCAACCTGCCGGTCCTGATGGGCTTGCTGGCCGTCTGGTACGGCGATTTCTTCGGCGCCCAGACGGTGGGCGTGATGCCCTACGAGCAGTACCTCAAGCGCTTCCCGGCGTACCTCCAGCAGCTCACGATGGAGTCGAACGGCAAGCACGTCACGCTCGACGGAGCCCACGTGGACTACGACACCGGCGCGATCTACTGGGGCGAGCCGGGCACCAACGGGCAGCACAGCTTCTACCAGCTGATCCACCAGGGCACGCGGCTGATCCCGGTGGACTTCATCGGGTTCGCGCAGACTCTCAACCCGCTGCGTGACCACCACGATCTGCTCATGTCCAACGTGTTCGCGCAGGCCGAGGCGCTGGGGTTCGGCAAGACCGAGGAGGAGCTCCGCGCCGAGGGCACGCCAGAGGAGATCGTCCCCCACCGGGTGATGGAGGGCAACCGCCCCACCAACACGATCCTGGCCGAGCGGCTCACTCCGCGGGTCCTGGGCGCGCTCATCGCCCTCTACGAGCACAGCGTTTTCACCCAGGGCGTGGTGTGGAGCATCGACTCCTTCGACCAGTGGGGCGTCGAGCTCGGCAAGGCCCTGGCCAGCCGGATCATCCCCGAGCTGTCCGCCGAGGACGATCCTGAGCTGTCGCACGACAGCTCCACCAACGCGCTCATCCGCCGCTACCGCGCCATGCGCTAGCGCCCGCAGGCGCCGCCGTGCACCGGCGGTGTGGACAGGTGTGAAAACGCAACACCTTGGGGGGGGTGTCCACGCCAGCGGCGAGCCGTAGTGTCACCACCAGCGTTCACATGATCTACGCCGCTGACACAGGATCTTCGCACGGGGGCAACACGCCGGCCGGCCACGGGGGCAGGTCGTCCGGCACGGGGGCACGAGCTGGGGGCAAGCCGGGACGTGGGGGCAAGCCGCTGCGGCTCAACGGCAGCACGTTGTGCAGGGGGGTGGCTCTGACCTGGACGGAGTCACGGTGACCGGGCGACGGCGCGACGGTCGTGACAGCCGTCGCGTCGCCCGGCCCACCGTCCCGCGGGGCACCGGCTCCTGGTCAAGGCGCGATCTCCCCCACTTCGGGCGCACCACGCCATCACTCTTTCATCGTCGGCGATCCGGGTGGGGAACGCGGATCGCCGTAATCGTCGCGCTTGACGAGCGCGTCGCCGGCAGGATCCCACAGGCGTTTGCGGCAACGCCGATCACGCCGGGCCAAAACGAGCCGATCGCCTGGGGCGAGGCGATCGGCTCGCTATCTTCTGCCAGCCGTAACGTCGACCCGTGCGCCGGGCGGCGCCGCGCTCAGAACTCCCTGGCGGTCAACACGCCCGACAGCAGCACCGTGGCCACCAGCCGGGCGCGCTTCTCATTCTGAGGCAGCTCCCCCAGCCCGTAGCGCTCGAAGAGCACACGCAGATGCGCCTTGACCGCGTCGACGGTGAGGTGCACCTCCTCGGAGATCTGACGGTTGGTCGCCGCGGTCGCCGTGTCAGAGGCCTGCACGGGTCGGCACAGCGCGAGAAGGATTTTGCGCTGCATCGGCGACAGCGGCAGGATCGGGGCCAGATCGCGGCTGGAGACGGTCGAGTCGCCGGTCTTGACGACCGGTTCCCGGAAGAGGATCTCCGAGTTCCCGCAGCTGATCCGGTCGTGGTCGACCAGACGTCGGCGGCCCAGCGCCCGGGTCTGGTTGATGAATGAACCGTTTCGCGAGAGGCCGTCGTCCACGAACGTCCATTCCTGGCCGAGGCGCTCGATCAGTGCGTGGGCCCGGGAGACCTCCGCATCGCCCGCCAGAGATACGTCCGCCTCCGGGTCGCGACCGATCGTGACTCGCCAGGTGGCCGGGCCCAGCGCCAGCATCCGCTGGTGGCCATCGCCGTCCCTCCACACCAGGAAGGGATGACCGATGCGTTCGGCGGCGATCACATCCTTCAGCTCCGTCGGACTGCGCTCGAACCTGCGGGCACGGGCTGACGAAGGGGCAGCCGGCGCGGCGCCCTCCCGATTCGTCTCGCTCATCGCCACGAGCCTCGGTTCGCCATCGCTGTCCCCAAAACTACCGGACGGTGACGCCTGGCCGGTAATTCGTGGGACGATCTACCCGTGGTTGGGCGTGTGGACGTGGAGGCGGCCTTCGAGGCCGCGGGCTACCGCATCGAGGCCGTCATCGGCCGCGGCGGCATGGGCACCGTCTATCGGGCGGTGCAGTTGACCCTGCAACGCGACGTCGCGCTCAAGCTCCTCACCGCCGAGCCGAGCGGCGATGGCTCGTTCCGCCAGATGTTCCTGGACGAGTCGATCCTGGCCGCGAGCCTCGATCACCCCCACGTCGTTCCCGTCTACGACGCCGGCGAGGTCGAGCAGATCCTCTACATGGCGATGCGGTATGTGCCCGGCAGCGACCTGCAGGGGATGATCCGCCGCGAGGGCCGCCTCTCTCCCCACGCCTCGGTGATGATCCTCGAGCAGGTGGCCGGGGCACTGGAGGCCGCCCACGCCGCCGGGCTCGTCCATCGCGACGTCAAACCCTCCAACGTCCTCATCGCCGGCGCGCACGGCGCCGAGCAGCCCTTGCATGCCTGGCTGGGTGACTTCGGCCTGTCCCGGCGCATCGCTGATCCGGCCGAGCACTCCACCGAGCGGCCGCTGGGCACGGTGCACTACGTGGCGCCGGAGCAGATCCGGGGCGACCTGATCGACCACCGGGCCGACATCTACTCCCTGGGCTGCCTGCTCTTCGAATGTCTCACCGGCTCGGTTCCGTTCGCTCACACGTCGGTGCCCGCGGTGCTCTACGCGCACCTGGAGGCGCCGATCCCCACGGTGTCCGACCTCGGCATCGGGCTGCCGGCCGCGCTGGACGACGTGATCGCCTGGGCGCTGGCCAAGTCGCCCGACGACCGGCCCCAGAGCGCGACGGCGCTGGCCCAGGC
>JBAQGP010000379.1:0-1994 GCA_049287845.1 Solirubrobacteraceae bacterium
GGCCGGTGCTGCTCCAGTCGCCGACGACCGACCACGCGCTGGCCCTGGGCGCGATCGCCGGCCTGCGTCCCGGCGGTGGCGGGACCGCGATCGGCGAGGCCATCAATACGGCTCTGCACGCGCTCACCACGCTGCCGCGCAAGGGCGGCAAGCAGACGCCGGGCGCGATCGTGCTGCTCTCCGACGGCACCTCGAACGTCGGCCCCGGGCCGCTGGCGGCGGCGCGCCAGGCCAAGGCCGACCACATCCCCATCTACACGATCTCCCTGGGGACGCCTCACGGCACGATCCCCACCAAGAAGCGCAACGGCCAGACGGTCACGACGCCCGTCCCGGTCAGCTCGCAGGAGCTGGCCGAGATCGCCCAGGCGTCCGGCGGCAAGGCCTACACGGCCGCCGACAGCGCCAAGGCGAGCGCCGTCTACGCGCATCTCGCCGTCCAGCTCGGCCACAAGAAGGTCAAGCGCGAGCTCACCGCGGACGTCGCGGGCGGGGGCCTCGCGCTGCTGCTGGTCGGCGGTGCCCTGAGCATGCTGTGGTTCGGCCGCATTGTCTAAAGACACACATTTACCGGAGGATCCATTGACCGACATCGAAGCGACCACCCAGGAGCGACACGAGGCACGTGACGCCCTCCAGCAGGTGCTGTATGAGATCAAGCGCGTCATCGTCGGGCAGGACGCGATGCTCGAGCGCCTGCTCGTCAGCCTGCTCGCCGGCGGCCACGTGCTGCTCGAGGGCGTCCCGGGACTGGCCAAGACGCTCACCGTCAAGACGCTCGCCGCGTCGCTGGGCGGCACGTACGGCCGCATCCAGTTCACCCCGGACCTCGTCCCCGCCGACCTCGTCGGCACCCGGGTGTGGCGGCCCGATACCGGCCAGTTCGACACCGAGCTCGGTCCGGTGTTCCACAACTTCCTGCTGGCCGATGAGATCAACCGGGCGCCGGCCAAGGTGCAGTCCGCTCTGCTCGAGGTCATGCAGGAGCAGCAGGTGACGATCGGCGGCACCACCTACGGTGTGCCGCTGCCGTTCATCGTCATGGCCACTCAGAACCCGATCGAGTCCGAGGGCACCTACCCGCTGCCCGAGGCTCAGGTCGACCGTTTCCTGATGAAGATCATCGTCGACTACCCGACCGTCGGCGAGGAGGCAGCGGTTGTGGGTCGCAGCCTTCGCGAGACCGTCGAGGTCCGCGAGTGCCTGTCGCTGGACGACCTGCGCCGGCACGCCGCGGCGGTGCAGACCGTGATGGTCGACCGCGAGGTGATCGGTTACGCGGTCGCACTGGCCGATGCGACCCGCCGCCCGGGGGAGTACGGCCTCAACGACATCACGAGCCGGATCGAGTTCGGGGCAAGCCCGCGCGGCCCCATCGGCCTCGTCGGAGCAGCGCGGGCGCTGGCGCTGCTGCGCGGTCGCGCCCACGTCGAGGTGCAGGACATCCGCGACCTCACCCCTGATCTTCTGCGCCACCGCATCGTGCTGTCCTACGACGCGCTCTCTGACGGTGTCACCGCAGACGAGCTGATCGAGCAGGTCCTGGCCACGGTGCCCGAGCCGGGAGCCCGCCGGCTGATGCGCACCGAGCGTGAGGAACGCAGCGCCGGAGGGTTGATGAGCGCGTGACCGAGGTGCTGCTTGCGACCCCCGCCGCGCGCCAGGGCCCGGGCCCGATCGCGCAGCCGCTGATCGAGGCGCTCGACCTCGCCGTCAGCCGGCTTGTGGCCCAGACCCTCCCGGGTGACCGCCGCGCCGCGGGCGTCGGCCTGGGCACCGAGCTCGCGCAGCTGCGCCCGTACGAGACCGGTGACGATGTGCGCCACATCGACGCCGCCGCCAGCGCGCGCACCGGGACGCCCCACGTGCGCCTGCATGTGCCCGAGCGGGCGCTGACGACGTGGATCGTGCTCGCCGTGTCGCCCTCGATGGCCTTCGGCACGGCCCGGCGGCTCAAGGCCGACGTGGCCGAGGGCGCGACCCTGGTGTTCGGC
>JBAQGP010000380.1:0-7402 GCA_049287845.1 Solirubrobacteraceae bacterium
GAGCCACACGGAGAGCTGGCCGATCGGCACGCCGCCCGGCTCGCCGCCGACGACGCCCGACCAGAGCCGCTCCTCCTCGGTGACCTCCGCCACGAAGTCACACCAACCGTCCTGGGGGTCGAAGGCGAGCACGCCACCCGGCCGGTTGCGATCGGTGAGGTAGAAGTACTCGGAGTGGGCGTGGAACGGGTAGGTCCGGTCGCCACGCCCCGGGACCCCGATGGGGTCCCCGGCGCCGATCAGGACGATCTCGTCGACGAGGCCCCACTGCGCAAGGGCCGCGTCGCGGCGGCGGGCCAGCGCCGCATCGATCCGGGAGTCGGTCACCGGCGCGAGTCTAGGGGCGCGGGAAGCGCACGCGTTGTCCCTCAAAGGGTAGGAGGGGCGGATCGACCCAAGCGGGAACGCGCTGAAGGTGCTCGTAGAGATGAGCTGACCCCGCCCGCGCCGACCGCGACCGAGCCGTCGGGTTCGCCGGTGGTCGCCGCGGCCGTGGGCGCTGCATCCAGCTCGATCCCGTCGATCTCGGCCAGCGAGACATGCGCGGTTTCCCGCGCCGTGGCCACCGCGATCGCGGCGAGCACGCTCGCGCCGAACGTCATCGCCGCGACCGGGACCCAGCCGCCGGTGCCCTTGCCGGCGATCCAGTCGGCCACCGTGGGGGCAAGGCCCCCCAGCGCGAACCCGATCTGGGTGCCGATGGCCATGCCCGACAGCCGGACGCGCGTCGGGAACATCTCGCCGTACAACGACGGCCAGACGCCGTTCTGGGCGCTGTAGACGAGGCCGGACATGACCATGCCGACGAGGAAGATGAGGACGTAGCTGCCGCCGGCGATGGCCGCCAGGTAGGCGAACATGAGCGCGCCCGAGCCCAGC
Organism: Solirubrobacteraceae bacterium; assembly: GCA_049287845.1. Lineage (GTDB taxonomy): Bacteria > Actinomycetota > Thermoleophilia > Solirubrobacterales > Solirubrobacteraceae > Palsa-465. The sequence goes on from JBAQGP010000380.1 coordinate 880, forward strand.
GCGCCGAAGATGAACACCGGCTTGCGGCCGATCCTGTCGGCCAGGTTGGCCCACAGCGGGATGGCCGCCATGGCCACCAGGTTGGCCGCGATCACCACCCATAGCATCGTCGTGTCGTCGAGTCCGACGGTCTTGACCGCGAAGGCCAGCGCGTACACCGCGACGATCGTCGAGACGGTGGAGGCCAGCGCGCCGAAGGCGACGCGCAGCACGTTGGGCCAGTGCTCGGCCAGCAGGGCCGCCAGGGGGAGGCGGGGCTGCGCGTCCTCGGTCTCGATGCGCTGGAACGCCGGCGCCTCGGTCAGCCGGCGGCGGATGATGAGACCGGCGATGGTGACGATCGCACTCAGCCAGAACGGGATCCGCCAGCCCCACGAGTCAAGCTCGTTGGCGGGCAGGCTGCCGATCGGCAGCCACAGCGCCGTGGCGATGACGAGGCCGGCCTGGGTCCCGGCGAGGGTGAAGCTGGTGTGGAAGGCGCGCCGGCCCTCGGGCGCGTGCTCGAGGCTCAGTGAGTTGGCGCCGGCCTGCTCGCCGGACGCGGCCAAGCCCTGCAGCAGCCGCAGGGCGACCAGGAGGATCGGGGCCAGGACGCCGATGCTGTTGTAGCTGGGAAGGCAGCCGACGAGGAAGGTGGCCACGCCCATGAGCGTGACCGTCAGCACCAGCACGCGCTTGCGCCCGTAGCGGTCGCCGAGGTGGCCCATGAAGATCGAGCCGACGGGACGGGCGACGTAGGCCACGCCGTAGGTCGCCAGTGACAGGAGCGTGCCGGTGGTGGGATCGGCCGTCGGGAAGAAGACCTTGCCGAAGACCAGCGCGGCGGCGGTGCCATAGATGAAGAAGTCGTAGTACTCCAGGAAGCTGCCGATCCACCCCGCGATCACCGCCTTGCGCGGCGTCTTGCCGGTCTCCTCCGGTCCTCGTGCGTCGGGATTGTCCATTGCGGTGCTCACCATCTCCCTCCCTCTCGGATGATGTTGTGCTGACCGGCCACGGCCGCGGGACGCAGCTGTGCCTCCAGCGCTGCCAGCGACAGGCGCGCGTCGTGTGCCACCTGCTCCGGGGCTGCGGCGCGCAGCGCGTCGCTGAACACCTCCAGCGAGAGCGGCCCGTCGTAGCCGGCCTGAAGGACGCGGGTCGTGAAGTTCACGAGGTCAAATGCGCCCTGGCCCGGTAGGCAGCGGTAGTGCCGGCTCCAGCGCAGTACGTCCACGGCGAGGTCGGTCGCGTCCGCGAGCTGGCAGAACAGGAGCTTGCCGGCGGGGATCTCGGCGATCGTGTCCAGCGGCGTCGCGCGCGCGAGGATGTGGAAGCTGTCCAGGCAGATCCCGAGCGCGGGATGGTCGGCCGCGTCCACGATCCGCCACGCGTGGTCGTACTCGGACACGTGCCGGCCCCAGGCCAGCGCCTCGTAGGCGATGCGGACGCCGCGGGCTGCAGCGTGTTCTGCGAGCGCGTGCAGCTGCTCGGCCGCCAGGGCGTCGTCGTTGATCGCGTCGGGCGCGACGTTGGAGCAGGCCAGCAGGGTGTTGGCGCCAAGCTGCGCCATGACGTCCAACGCGGCGTCGGCTCGGTCCAGGTTGCGTCGCAGCTGCGTCGCCGGGACACCCTCGAAGTCGCGAAACGGCTGGAACAGGTCGATGGTCAGGCCCAGTTCGGCCGCTGCGTGGCGCATCTGGGCGGGCGACAGGCCTGACTCGGTCAAGTCGGGCTCGAACAGCTCGACGCCGTCAAAGCCGGCGCTCGCCGCGGCGCGCAGCTTGCGCTCCAGCGTGCCGCTCAGGCAGACGGTGGCGATGGCGTGACGCATGTCAGCGTCGCTCCGGATCGGTGGCGAGGGCGGCGGTGTCGTCCTCGGCCAGGGTGGCGAAGTGGCGCAACATCCGCGCGCGGTCGGGCCGCACGCCAGTGAAGAGCTCGAACGACAGCGCCGCCTGGAAGACGGCCATCCCGCCGCCGTCCAGCGTGCGGCACCCGACCCGCCGGGCGTGGGTCAGCAGCTGGGTCTCCAGCGGCCGGTACACGACCTCGGCGACCCACAGTCCCTCGTGCAGCAGGTCGGGCGCCAGCGCCGGGGCCGGGTCGGCGCGCATCCCCGCCGGGGTGGCGTTGATCAGGCCGTCGGCGTGGCGCAGGTCATCGCCCAGACTGCCGGGATCGGCGACCGCGGCCCGCGTGGGTCCAAAGCGCTTGCGCAGCGACGCGACGAGCGTCTGCGCGCGGTCGGGGTCGCTGTCGCACACCCGCAGCTCCTCGGCACCGAGGGACAGGAGGCCGTGCCCCACCGCCGAACCCGCCCCGCCGGCCCCCAGCAGGACGACGCGCCGGGTCAAGACGTCGGGCAGGCCGCGGACGAAGCTCTCCTGAAAGCCCTGGCAGTCCGTGTTGTGCCCCACCGCGCCACGGTGGTCGAACACGACCGTGTTGACCGCGCCCAGAGCGGCGGCATCCGTCGAGAGCCGGGTGAGCTCGCCCACAACCTCCTGCTTACAGGGGTGGGTGATGTTCACCCCGCTGAAGCCGAGCCGCTGGGTCACCCGCAGCAGCCCCCCGACGGCGTCGGGAGCCAGCCCGAGCGCGGTGATGTCCAGGCGCTCATAGACGTAGCTGAGGCCGAGGTGCTGGGCCTCGCGCTCGTGGAGCGCCGGGCTGAGCGAGGGGCCGATATCGGCGCCGATGAGCCCGACGCGGTGACGGGGGTTGTCGACCGAAAGGATCACGGTAATGTACGAACTAGTTAGTTATATAACCGCGCCGCGCGAAAGCCAAACGGTCCGCTCCTAGAATCGGCCTGGAGTCCGGGTTACACCGAAAGGACGTCATGGCAGCGCCGAAGCTCCAGCAGGCACCCAGCCCCCGGCGCCAGCGCGACCCCGAGCAGACGCGCGCCGAGATCCTGCACATCGCGGCCGACGAGTTCGCCCAGCATGGCTTCGCCGGCGCCCGCGTGGACCGGATCGCCGCTCAGATGCGCACCACCAAGCGCATGATCTACTACTACTTCGGCTCCAAGGAGGACCTCTACGTCGCTGTGCTGGAGCGCGCCTACGCCGCGATCCGGCGGGCGGAGCAGGAGATCGACGTCGACCATCTGGACCCGATCGCGGCGATCCGCCGTCTCGCCGAGCTCACCTTCGATCACCACGAGGCCAACCCCACCTTCCTGCGGCTGGTCAGCATCGAGAACGTCCATCGCGCCGAGCATCTGCGGCGCTCGTCCCAGATCGCCAACCTCAATGTCCCGGCGATCGATCTCATCGCCCGGATCCTTCGGCGCGGGTATGACTCGGGGGCGTTCGTGCGCCGCGTCGACGCCATCGACCTGCACATGATGATCAGCGCCTTCTGTGTGTTCCGGATCTCCAACCAGCACACGTTCGGGGTCATCTTTGACCGCGACCTCACCAGCCCCGATCTGCGCGACCGCTACCGCAAGATGCTGGCCGACATGGTCGTCAGCTATCTGGTGAGCAGCCGGGAGCGTTGAGCCCGCGGCGGCCCGTATGAGACTCGCGCTCCCCGAGCCGCTCACCGACGGCCGGGTGACGCTGCGCTGGATGCGGGTCGACGATGCCCCCGCCTGCGCGGCCGCGTTTCGCGACGACCCTGACCTGGGCCGGCTGATCGGCGTGGAGCGCGACCCCGACGAGACGAGCATCCGCGAGCGGATCGCCGGCCAGGAGGAGCGTGCCGCCGAGGGGCGCGGCATGCAGCTCGCCATTGCCGACGCAGAGAGCGATGCCTTCTGGGGGTCGATGATCCTCCACTCGTTTGACTGGCACAGCCGCCGCGCCGAGATCGGTTTCTGGCTGATCCCGTCGGTCCGTGGCCGCGGGGTGGGTGTCGCAGCGGTGGCGCTGGCCGTGTCGTGGGCGTTCGCGCAGCTCGACCTGCTGAGGCTGGAGATGACGACGACGCCGGAGAACCCGGCCGTGCCCGCACTGGCCCGCCGCCTGGGCTTCACCCAGGAGGGAGTGCTGCGCGCGCGCACCATCGAGCGGGGGCAGCGTGTGGACATCATCTGGTTCGGGCTGCTGCGCGAGGAGTGGCCCGCCGGCGACGCCGAGTGACCCCTCGCGCGTACCTGGCTCTGATCCGGACCCCGGGGGTGCCCCGGCTCGCCGGGGCTAGCCCGGCCCGATGCGACGCCGATGGTAAATCTGCGCTCAGAGGGCGCTTTTACCATCCGCGTCGAGCCGCGGCCGTCGGCGCAGCGGGGGCCGGAACCATCCCCGGGGCGGGCGGCATAGGATCGGCCGCCACCCCGGAGAGGAGCGCGAAATGAGCTACGAGCAGATCACGGTGGAGACGACCGACGGCGTGCTGACGATCACCCTGAACCGACCTGACCGCCTCAACGCCTGGACGCCGACGATGGGCCGGGAGCTCATCGCGGCCTTCGACGCCGCCGACGCCGACGACGGCGTGCGGGCGATCATCGTCACCGGCGCCGGCCGCGGCTTCTGCGCGGGCGCGGACCTTCAGGGCGGCGGCGCGACGTTCGATTGGCGCGAGCGCCGGACGGGCGATGCGATCCCGCGCGACGGGGCGGCGAGTTCACGTTGCGGGTGTTCGACTGCACCAAGCCGGTGATCGCCGCCATCAACGGCCCGGCCGTCGGCGTGGGCGCCACGATGACGCTCCCGATGGACATTCGCCTCGCGGCCGACGGCGCGCGCGTCGGGTTCGTGTTCGCGCGGCGCGGCATTGTGCCCGAGGCGTGCTCCAGCTGGTTCCTGCCCCGGCTGGTCGGGATCAGCCGGGCGATGGAGTGGGTCGCCACCGGGCGGGTGTTCTCCGCCCAGGAGGCGCTCGCCGGCGGACTCGTGCGCAGCCTGCACCCCGCCGACGAGCTCCTGGATGCCGCTCGCGCCCTCGCGAGCGAGATCGCGCAGAACACGGCACCGGTGTCAGTCGCGCTGGCCCGCCGGATGATGTGGCGGATGCTCGGAGCCGAGCATCCGATGCTGGCCCACCGCGCCGACTCGCGCGGGATGTTCTACCGCGGGCAGTCGGCCGATGCCGCCGAGGGGGTCACGTCATTCCTGGAGAAGCGGCCGGCCCGGTTCCCGGACCGGGTCAGCGACGGCCTGCCCGACATCATGCCCTCGTGGGCCCCGCCCGGGTTCCAGTGACGGTCCGGCGGCGGGGGCGGCGCGCGCATCTGTGACCACTCGGCGGCGCGGGCGGCGCTCACCGACCGTCACCTCACGCACGTAACGAATCGCCCAGAGCCGGACAATTGCGGTTCCAAGATGGGACCACAGGTCGATCAGCGCGAGGCCTTCGAGGAGCTGTTCGCCGCCCACTACTGGGCGGTCCGCGCGTATGTGCTCAGACGTGCCCCGTCGGGGTCCGCGGAGGACGTGCTCGCCGAGACGTTCCTGGTGGCCTGGCGGCGCCTGGACTCCCTGGGCGAGGATCCGCTGCCATGGCTGTTCGGCGTCGCGCGCCGCGTCATGGCCAACCACCAACGCGCCGAGCGCCGCCGCGGCGCCCTCACGGCGCGGCTGCAGGGACTGCTCGCCGGCCAGGCCTCTCATTGGGAGCCGCCCACGGCGATGAGCGAGGAGCTCGCGCTGGCGATGGTCAGGCTCTCCTCACATGAACGCGAGGCATTGCTGCTCGTCGCCTGGGAGGGCTTGGAGCCCGCACGCGCCGCGCGCGCCGCGGGTTGCAGCCCTGCGGCGTTTCGAGCTCGCCTCCACCGCGCCCGGCGGCACGTTGCCGCCTCGCTCGCAGACACGCCCATCGCCCCCCGCTCGACGATCGCCGGAGAAGCTCCATGACCACAGACGAACTCGTCATCGCCCAGCTCGCCGGCGCCAACCCCGTGGCGGACCCGGCGTCGCCGAGTGCGCAACAGCGCGCCGAGGCCGAGCGGATCCTGCGACGCGTGCTTCACGATGCTCCTGCGCCACGGCGCTCCCGCCGGCGGCTGGGGCTGCTGGCGCCCGTCGCGTCGCTATTGGTCGTCGTCGTCGTCGCGGCGGTCGTGCTCAGGACCGGGAGAACCTCGACGCCCGGGGCCTCGCCGAGCGGCGGGCTGAACATCACGCTGAGCGCCCTGCCGACCCCGCAGACTCCGCGTGTCACCACGGCGGCGATGTCGCGAGAGATCACGCTGCTGCAGCGCCGTCTGGCGTCCATCGGGCACGGCTTCACGGTGACGCGCTCAGGGGCCAACGGCATCGTCGTGACGGGCCCCAAGGGGGCGGCGGGCGGGGGCACGGCCCGGATCGTGGACCTCATCACACAGCCGGCCCAGCTGCGCTTCTATGACTGGGAGGCCGACGTCCTGCTGCCCAACGGCAGGACCGTGGCCAGCCAGCTGCCCAGCCAAGACCCCAGTGCGCTGTCGGTCAGCCAGGGGGGGGCCGAAGGCGCCGGATTCCCAGGACCCGGGAGCATGCCCCTGTATGCCGCGGTCACTCTGGCCGCCAGGCAGCCCGGGCAACAGGATCGCCGCGTCGTGTCCCGGGCCGGACCTCAGTACTTCATGTTCGGAACGCCCGGCAGC
>JBAQGP010000381.1:0-3041 GCA_049287845.1 Solirubrobacteraceae bacterium
GGGGACGCCAGCCCACCGGGGGCGCCCGCGCGCACCAACGGCGGTGGCCCGATCTATGCCAGCCCGTCCGCGCGACGGCTGGCCCGCGAGCTCGGTGTCGACCTGCGCTCGGTGACCGGCAGCGGCCGCAAGGGCCGCATCACCAAGGACGACGTTCAGAGCCTCGCCGACGGCAAGGGCAGTGCTCCGGCTGCGGGCGGTGGCGGTGGCGGCGGCGGTGGCGGGATCGCGGGCCTGGACCTGCTCCCGTGGCCCAAGGTGGACTTCGAGAAGTTCGGTGAGGTCGAGCGCGTGGAGCGCTCGCGGATCCAGCGCATCTCTGCGCCCAACCTCGCCCGCAACTGGGTGATGATCCCGCACGTCACCCACAACGACGAGGCCGACATCACCGAACTGGAGGCGTGGCGCAAGCGACTCAACGACGAGCACTCCCGTGAAGGCGTCAAGTTCACGATGGTCTCGTTCCTGGTGGCCGCGTGCGTGACCGCGCTCAAGCAGTTCCCGAACTTCAACTCTTCGCTGGACGGCGACGAGCTGGTCCTCAAGCGCTACTACAACATCGGCTTTGCCGCCGACACGCCGGGCGGGCTGCTGGTCCCCGTGATCAGAGACGCGGACCGCAAGGGCCTGAAGGAGATCGCCGTCGAGCTGACCGAGCTCTCGGGCCTGGCCCGCGAGGGCAAGCTGTCCATCGACCAGATGCGCGGTGCCACGTTCACGATCTCCTCGCTGGGGGGGATCGGCGGCACCTCGTTCACGCCGATCGTCAACGCACCTGAGGTCGCCATCCTCGGCGTGACCCGCGCCGCCTACAAGCCGGTGTGGAATGGCTCCGAGTTCGCGCCCCGGTTGATGGTGCCGCTGTCGCTCTCCTACGACCACCGGGTGATCGACGGCGCCGCCGCCGCGCGGTTCGTGGCGTTCCTCGTCGGAGTGCTGTCGGACCTGCGCCGGGCCCTGTTGTGAGCCCGGTCTCCGAGGTGCGGGTCCCCGACATCGGGGACTTCGACGATGTCCCGGTGATCGAGATCCTCGTCTCGGTCGGGGACGAGGTGGCCGTCGAGGACCCGCTGGTCACGCTCGAGTCAGACAAGGCCACCATGGACGTGCCCGCGCCGTTCGCCGGCGTAGTCGCCGAGCTTGCGGTCTCGGTGGGTGATCGCGTCTCTGAGGGATCGGTATTGCTCAAGCTCGATGGCGCTGCCTCGGCCGACGGCGCCTCCGCGGACTCGGGAAACGGGGCATCGAAGGAGAGCGACACTGAGGCCGCCGTCACCTCCCAGCCCCCTCCTCCACCCTCGTCCTCAGACGGCGAGCGCGATTTCCAGGTGGTCGTGCTCGGTTCGGGGCCGGGCGGGTACACCGCCGCATTTCGGGCGGCGGACCTGGGGTTGCGCACTGCGCTGATCGAGCGCCACGAGCGCCTGGGCGGGGTCTGCCTCAACGTGGGGTGCATCCCGAGCAAGGCCCTGCTGCACGCGGCGCGGGTGATCGCCGAGACCGAGGAGATGGCGACCCACGGCATCGCATTCGGCAAGCCCAAGGTGGACCTGCCCAAGCTGCTGGAGTGGAAGCAGTCGGTCGTCGACAAGCTCACAGGCGGGATCGCCGGCCTGGCCAAGCGGCGCGAGGTCGAGGTGATCCACGGGGTCGGCACACTCACCGGGCCCACGTCGCTGACCGTCGGCGACCGGGCGATCACCTTCGAGAACCTCATCATCGCCGCCGGGTCACAGGCGGCGCAGATCCCGGGGCTGCCCGAGGACGAGCGGATCATCGACTCCACCGGCGCGCTGTCGCCGTCGTCGATTCCGGGGCGGCTGCTGGTGATCGGCGGCGGGATCATCGGCCTGGAGATGGCCTGCGTCTACGACGCCCTCGGCGCCAAGGTGACCGTGGTGGAGATGCTCGACCACCTGCTCACGGGGTGTGACTCCGACCTCGTGCGCGTGCTGGCCAAGCGGATCGGCGCCCGCTATGAGGACGTGCTCCTGTCCAGCAAGGCGGAGAGCGTCAAGCCCCAGAGGAACGGGCTCAAGGTGGAGATCTCCGGCGCCGGCTCGCGGGTGTTCGACCGCGTGCTCGTCGCCGTCGGGCGTGTGCCCAACGGCCGGGCCATCGATGCGGAGGCCGCAGGGGTGAAGGTCGACGATCGCGGCTTCATCCCGGTCGACGCGAAGATGCGCACCAACGTGCCCGGGATCTATGCGATCGGCGACATCGTCGGGGAGCCGCAACTGGCCCACAAGGCCATGCACGAGGCCAAGGTGGCGGCCGAGGTCATCTCCGGGCTCGACGTCGAGTTCGACGCCAGGACGATCCCGTCGGTGGCCTACACGGATCCCGAGGTGGCGTGGATGGGCCTGACCGAGACGCGGGCCAAGGCCGACGGCGTCGCGTACGAGAAGGCCATCTTCCCGTGGAGCGCCTCGGGACGGGCGCTGGGGCTGGGCCGCGAGGAGGGCATGACCAAGCTGCTGTTCGGGGCGGGTGAGGACGGCGACCATCGTCTGCTGGGCGCCGGGATCGTCGGGGTCGGCGCCGGCGACCTCATCTCTGAGGCAGTGCATGCGCTGGAGATGGGCGCCAACGCCGAGGACATCGCGCTGACGGTCCACCCGCACCCGACGCTGTCCGAGACGGTCGGCCTGGCCGCGGAGCTTGCAGACGGATCGATCACGGACCTGATCTCGCCGGCGGCGGCCAAGGCCCGTCGCGCAGCAGGTCGCTGAGCTCGGCTGCCACCGCGTCTCGCCGGTACATCACCGCATGCGGGCTCATCTTGCACAGGGCGGACCGTGGCACGCCCCCCTGTGACGGAGCAAGACGTGTTCGCGGCTTAGGTGCGGCGGCGGCGCAACAGAAGCGTTGCCAGCAACGCGAGCGTCCCGAGCACCCGCATCGCCCGGCGCGAGCCGAGGTCGGGCTGCGGATCTGAGACGTGAGCGCCACCGCGCGGCGCCGGCATGGCGAACTCCTCGGCCGCGAGAACGTCGTGGGGTTCGGCGATCCCCGGCGGGTCGCTGGGCAGCGTCACGGGC